>NZ_LAJX01000124.1 GCF_000963695.1 Methylocucumis oryzae | reverse complement strand
CGGGCGTTCCCGTTATCTTAGATGAAAAAAAAAGTGACGCAGGCCAAGCGTACGCCGATGTTATCGCTCGCTACTTAGGCGAAGAGCGTCCACATCGGTTTATTGATGAAAAGAAAGGACTGTTTGGAAAACTATTCGGGAGCAAATAATGAGCCTGCTCGACTATTTTAAAAGCTCGAAAGGGGGTTCGGCGGCTGTTGCTAAAGAACGACTACAAATACTCGTTGCCCACGAGCGCTCTTCACAAAACCAACCCTCTTATCTGCACAGCTACAGCGGGAAATCATAGAAGTGATAAAAAAATATGTGAATGTGGAACAAGAGGCTATCTCATTTAATATTGAACAAGACGATAATCAGGAAACCCTAGAGCTGAATATAGTCTTGCCTGATCAACACTCAAAACATGTTTAAGCATTATTGACTCTCTCAACTCTCTCAATAGGAAAAGGTGATAACTATGCTTCATTTAATCGGCGAGGCGGCAGGCACAGTCTGGCAATACCTAGAGCAAAACGGTCCTTCTAGCGTAACTAAAATTGCGACAGACACAGGTATAGCAAAAAATGATTTACAACGAGCGATAGGCTGGCTATCAAAAGAAGATAAATTAAACATCGAGGTGAAAGGCCGTACCGAAACTATTGCTCTGAAATAAGAGCGCCCATAACTCGGTGATACTGCGCAATCTCTTACTCAGTCTGATTCAATGGTATAAACGACTCTTATCGCCTCGCAAAGGCTTTAGCTGCGCTTATCGAGTTAATACGGGACAAGCCAGTTGTTCAACACTTGGATTTAGAGCGATACGGCGATTTGGTTCAGCAAAAGGTCTAAGTGTGCTGCATAAACGTATGCGCCTATGTAAAGCCTCTGCACAACAACGTCGACTGAGCTCGACCAGGCCTCATAGAGCACAGCGGGGTGACTGTGACTGCGCATTACCTGAGTTTGATTTATCAGGTTTAACAGATTGCTTAGATTTATTTGAGCCGCGCAGGCGACGGGATAACCGCAGGCAAAGGCCGAATAACGAACAATAACGTATTGTCAGGCAAAGAGTACGCTCTCACGCGCACTCTTTGCTAACTACGCTTATCCTACTTTCGCCATCTCAGCACGCATTTCAGCAATCACTTTATGATAATCCGGCTGGTTAAAAATAGCAGAACCCGCTACAAAGGTATCAGCACCGGCTTCTTTAATTTGTCTAATATTATCTGTTTTTACCCCACCGTCGATTTCCAAACGAATATCAAAACCGCTGTCATCGATTCTTTTTCTAACTTGGCGTAATTTATCTAAAGCTGACGGTATAAACGACTGACCACCAAAACCTGGGTTTACCGACATTAGCAAAATCATGTCTAACTTATCCATGACATAATCTAAATAATGTAACGGCGTGCCTGGGTTAAATACTAGCCCCGCCTTACAGCCTTGATCACGAATTAACTGTAATGTACGGTCAATGTGTACCGATGCTTCAGGATGAAACGTAATATAGCTTGCCCCCGCTTTAGCAAAATCAGGGACAATTCTATCGACTGGCTCAATCATTAAATGCACATCAATCGGTGCAGTCACGCCATGCTTACGCAAAGCTTCGCAAACTAATGGACCAATCGTTAAATTGGGCACGAAATGATTGTCCATCACATCGAAATGAACAACATCCGCCCCGGCCTCTAACACCTTATCAACTTCTTCGCCTAATTTCGCGAAAATTAGCGGATAAAATGGAAGGAGCTATCCAATCTGGCTTCATGTGTGATTCCTCATAAGGTTGTGTTAAGTGTTTTTATTTTTGGTTACCAACTTAAGACGGGACAGGGTGTTTATAGCGACAGAAAACCGCTCCTGCGTTGCCCTACTACACGCCATCCCTGGCGTTATGCGTTCTGAATGACCTGTCCCGGCTTAAGTGTGTAGCCTTATTTTAGCGCGTATTAAAGCAATACAACGCTTAGTAAATCAGTATACTATGGCTTTAGTATCATACAGGAAAACACGCACAATGAAACTGGTCACGTTTACGGAAAATCAGCACACTCGAATCGGCGCAGTCGTCGGCGAAGAAGTGGTTGACACGCTACATAGCTTAACGCTACCAAAAACCATGCTCGGCTTTTTACAAGCTGGCCAACCCGCTAAAGAGCAAATGCAACACCTCATAGATAGCGGCTTAAACAGATTGGCGTTAAACGATGTTACCTTGCACGCCCCTATACCAAGACCGGGTAAATACCTAGCGATAAGCTTAAATTATGCTGACCATATCGCTGAAACCGGTAAAGAACGCCCTGAATACCCTAGCTTTTTCAGCAAAGCGACCAGCTCCATCATCGGTCATCAAACCCCAATACAACGCCCTAAAGTCTCAGATAAACTTGATTACGAAGGCGAATTAGCATGGTCATCGGCTGTTATGTCAGACATGTTTCAGTCGAACAAGCATCTAATGTCATTGCGGGCTTTATGATAGCCAATGACGTTTCGGTACGCGATTGGCAAATGCGTTCACCGACGATGATGATAGGCAAATCATTTGATACTGCTGGGCCTTTAGGTCCCTGGCTAGTCACTAGCGATGAACTGCCTAATCCACATCAACTCAGTTTAAAAACCTGGGTGGATGATGAATTAAGACAAGATGCCAATACCAGCCAAATGCTGTTCAATTGTTACGATATGATTGCGTACTTGTCGCAAGCCATGACATTAGAACCTGGCGACGTGATTGCAACGGGTACACCCGCTGGGGTCGGCGTAAAAATGACACCGCGGGGTTATTTAAAACCAGGCCAGACGGTGACAATAGAAATTGAAGGTATCGGTCGGTTAATCAATCCCGTCATCGATGAGGTAGTTCTTTAGACAATAGCCGGTGAGTAGCAATGGCGTGAACGCTAGTATCACGCCCAATTTTTGTATTCAAAAAACATTAAATCGGCATAAAAACTCAGTAAATTCATCGGTAGGCATAGGCTTGCCGAATAAATAGCCTTGAATTTCATCACAACCTTTTGCACGTAAGAAACTTAACTGCTCCTGGGTTTCCACACCTTCAGCAATGGTGTTTAAACCCAAACTATGGGCCAAGCTAATGACGGCAATAACTATCGACTCACTGTTAACATCACAGACAATATCACGCACAAAACTCTGGTCTATTTTCAATTTATTGATATTAAAACGTTTTAAATAAGAAAGCGATGAATAACCCGTACCGAAATCATCTATCGAAAGCTTAATACCCAACTGATGCAATTGCGTAATTATGACAATTGCCGCATCCGGATCATCCATCATTATGCTTTCGGTTAACTCTAATTCTAAATATTGGGGCGCTAATTTCGTGTCGGCTAAGACGCGTTCAATAATCTGAACAAAATTCGCTTGGCGAAATTGCGCAGCGGATAAATTTATCGCCATGACAGAATCCGTCCAACCGGCTTGTTGCCAAGCCTTATGCTGCCTAACTGCTGTATTCAACACCCATTCACCAATTGCCAGAATTTGCCCGGATTCTTCAGCAATCGGTATAAAATCCGCTGGTGAAACCATACCTAGCTCAGGATGCCGCCAACGCAATAACGCTTCGCAGCCAATAACACGCTGACCTTGAATATCTAATTGCGGCTGGTAATAAAGACTTAATTCGTCCCGATCCAACGCTCGGCGTAACGCATTTTCCAGTTTTAACACACGGCTAGTATGGATATGCATATCAACCGTGTAAAACTGGAATGAATTACGGCCAGTGTTTTTAGCGCGATACATCGCAGTGTCACTTGATTGCAATAAAGACTCAAAATCTTCACCGTCAATCGGGTACAGCGCAATTCCAATAGACGGCGTTATATTTAAATCATGACCGTCAATCAGAAAAGGCCTAGACGTGTCAGCAATGATTTTACCGGCAACATGCGCAGCACCCTCGCTATCGGTATCAGGCAGCAACAACGCAAACTCATCACCCCCTAATCGAGCTACGATGTCATCTTCTCGTACTGTGGCATTGAGTCTATGGGCAACTTCGATTAGCAATTTATCGCCCACATTATGCCCTAACGAGTCATTAACATTCTTGAAGCGGTCAAGATCGATAAATAACACGGCTAGTGATTGTTTTTTCCTATGCGCTTGTTTTAAATGATATTCCGCCCGTTCTTTAAACAACGTTCGGTTAGGTACTTTAGTGAGTGAATCGTAATGCGCTAAATGAATAATATGTTCTTCTGTTAATTTACGCTGGGTAATATCGCTAAAAATCGCGAAATAATGACTAGGCTCTCCCGCATCGCTATACGCCGTATTAATCGATAACCACTCAGGATAAATTTCACCGTTTTTGCGTCGATTCCAAATCTCCCCTTTCCAGCCACCTGTTTGATGGATGTGCCGCCACATGTCGGCATAAAAATCACTATCGTGGTAACTGGATTTAATTAAGTCAGGTTTTTGGCCAATCGCTTCTTCTACTGTATAGCCGGTTATATCAGTAAACGCTTTATTAACAGATACAATGCGCTGCTCAAGCGAACAAATCATAATGCCTTCTAAACTGTGTTTAAACACTTGTGCATTCAACGACAATTCTTCTTCTCGCTGCTTAATAACGGATAAATCGGTATGGGTGCCAAGCATTCGCAACGGTTTGCCATCGCCAGTAAATGCTACAACTTTGCCGCGATCCATAATCCAAATGTAATGACCTTGTTTACAACGCACACGGTGCTCATTGGAATAAAATTCGGTTTCGCCGGCAAAATGGCGCTGTATGTCTTCCATCACCTTAGATAAGTCATCAGGATGTACGCGCGACTGCCATTCGGATAAATGATTACTGATTTCATCGTCAGCATACCCCAGCATAGCTTTGAAACGACTAGAAAAATACACGTTATTATCAACAATATTCCAATCCCAAAGCCCTAAATCGCTACCATCAATAGCAAACTTCCAGCGCTGCTCGCTTTCGGCTAGCAAGATTTCAGCGAGCTTTTGTTCGGTAATATCCGTCCATGTGCCAATGATTTCAACAGGCTGTCCGTCACTATCGCGACTAAGCCTTAATTGGTCATCTATCCAATGATATTGACCGCTGCCGAATAAAAATCGATATTGATGGCGTAAAGCACCTGTACTGAAAAGCACTTGTTGTGCCAGCAAGGCTTTTTGCCTGTCGTCAGGATGCACATGTTGTAACCAAAAATCAGGAGCCGATTCCCAGTCTTCGATGGAATAACCGATGATGCGTTGGGCATTATTGCTTAAGTAGCTGACGGAATAACCTTGCTCAGGTTTAGACTTAATCGCTAACGCATAAATAATCGTTGGCGTAATCTCGATGATGTGTTTGAGGCGTTCTCGAGTTTTTTGTAAATCAAACAGTAAGGCCGCCTGCTGTTGTAGCTCTCGTTTGACTAACAAATATAATAATATTGCGGTGAATATTACGAAAAAAACACCTTTATAGGTTTGCACTTTGTTTAACGTTGAAGCGTCAACAAAAAAAAACAGTGCGAAGTGATCGGATAAAAAAATCCAAAGGCCAGCCATTATTAAGTAGAGCAAGCTGATTTTTAATGCTGCTCCAAAAAACAGCTTATTAAGAGAAGTCATCACTTCAAAAAGTGGTAAAAATTATAAATTGTGTCTTTAATGTGGCTATATAAAAAACGAAAGCAACGCTAAGTGGTAGAGAGAATAGTAACCATGCGAAGGTAATATTATTTTTTGGTTCACTCGATTGTCAGAGTTACTTATTTTTAGTCAACACAAAAGCCTTAATCAACGCTGCTGTTGGAATAGCGGATATAGCGCCTGCAAGCCAATCGTGTTGGTTTATCCCAAGATAAACTGCTGCCCCTATACAGCACAAACAAACCAAAAAACCCGCAATTTGTCCTATTATATCGCTTCGAAATACTGCCGTTATCTGCTGCTTATTTATTTGCGCCTGCGCTTCTTGTGCAGCAATATTTGCCTCAATGGCTTTGACTTCGAGGATTCTACGATGATTGGATTCTTGCTCGGCTAATGCAATAAGCCTTGCAGCAGCACCGGGAACGATTTCGTCAATCCCACGCAATATTTCTGGCGGAGGAACTGCACCTTGATAATGGGTAACAGTTTGTTTTGCTGATACGACCTGCTGATTAGCTTGGCGTTTTTGAGGTGTAGTCTTTGCCATGATGCTCGATTACATTACGCAAATCAGTCCCAATTGCCTTCCAATCATTTTCTATCGCTTCGCCTATTTCTATAGATTGAACGGTTACTTGAGGGATAGTATTTACATTTGGCGCTTGAAAATGACCAAACAGCATAACAGGAGCAGCAAGTCCTTTTTCAAACCCACGCAAAAATGCCTCTTTTTTAGTGTTTGAAAAATCGATGATTACCATTAATTAATGTCCTCTTGATGCTTGATGATTAGGTACTTAGGAATACCTTTTTGAGCTGAACATTAACAAAAAAGTTAAGTCTAACGCAAAAAAAATAACAATATATCCTCGGCTACTTCTAGTTATTTAACATCAAACAAAGCTCTAAATAAGCGCCATCCCCACCAAAACCCTAAACTGAATAAATCTCAGTTATTTTGGTTTCGATACCACCCTGCGACGCGTTAAACTATTTGAATTTATAAAAGTCTGTGTTCACCGATGACAGGTTGAACACAACCTTAATGCTATCGTTTACAATAGTCAGAACAATCTAGGAGAACGAATGAAAAAAGTAGTTTTAATTGCCGCGTTAGCCGTGTTTGGCGTCAGTCAAGCTGAAGCTGATACTAAAGTATTTGAGCGCGTGCTAGGCAATGGCTTAAAAGTCTTAGTCAAAGAAGATCACCGCTCGCCTATCGTGATTTCACAGGTTTGGTATAAAGTAGGCTCTAGTTATGAGCCTAACGGCATTACCGGTATTTCACACATGTTAGAACACATGATGTTTAAAGGGACGGATAAACATCCACCCGGTGAGTTTTCCAAAATTATCGCTGATAATGGCGGCGACCAAAATGCCTTTACCGGTCAAGATTATACGGCATATTTTCAAACCATGGCGGCGGATAAATTAGCGGTTAGTTTTGAGTTAGAAGCCGATAGAATGCGCCATTTGCATTTATTGGCTGATGAGCTGAAAAAAGAGCTAGAAGTCGTAACGGAAGAGCGCAGAATGCGCACTGATGACAACCCACAAGCTAAAATGGCTGAGCATTTTAACGCGATGGTATATGCTAGCAGCCCGTATAAACACCCTATCATAGGCTGGCCGTCTGATATTGCCGCGTATACCGTAGATGATTTACAAGCCTGGTATCAACGCTGGTATGCGCCTAATAATGCAACGCTAGTGGTGGTAGGCGATGTTCAGCCGGAGCAGGTCTTTAACTTAGCTCAGCAGTACTTTGGTGAGTTAAAGCCCAGCGATATTAAGCCGTTAAAACCGCAAGCCGAAATCGAGCAATTAGGGCCGCGTACAATGACGGTTAAAGTACCCGCTAAACTACCCTCAGTAGTCTTAGGCTATAAAACTCCGTCATTGAAAACCGCTGAGCAAGATTGGGAAGCCTATGCGCTAGAAGTCTTAGCCGGGGTTTTAGATGGCGGCAATAGTGCGCGTTTAAGTAAAGACTTGATTCGTGGTAAACAATTAGCCGTTTCTGCTGGTGCAGGCTATTCGCTCACCTCGCGTTTATCAAGTTTATTTGAGTTGGAAGCCACACCGGCGCAAGGCAAAACCGTTCAGGAGTTAGAATCAGCCTTAAAAGCTGAAGTTGCTAAATTACAGCAAACATTAATCAGCCCAGAAGAATTACAACGCGTGAAGGCGCAAGTATTAGCTGGCGCGGTGTATGAACGCGACTCTGGCTTTTATCAAGCCATGCAATTAGGCATGTTGGAAACCATAGGACTAGGCTGGCAAGAAGCCGATAAATATGTCGATAAAATCAATCAAATCAATGCGGAACAAGTGCAAGCGGTGGCACGTAAATATTTACAAGAAGACCGTTTAAAACGTGGCTTACTTACAGCCATTACCTTTAGATGTTAAACCTGATAATAAAAAAAGAGCGAAATAGTGTGCTTTCTAATCACCCGCAAGCGTTAATTCGCAACCAGGTGTGGGAGTAGCAATGTGAGGAACTCTATGAGCAAAATACGCACCCATTACGATAATTTAAAAGTGGCGAGAAATGCGCCAGATGTTGTCATTAAAGCTGCACATAAAGCGTTATTACAATTACATCATCCCGATAAATCGGTGGATAAAGAAAAAGCCGAGCGCATTACGCGCATTTTGAATGATGCACGCGACGTGTTATTAGACCCCGTTAAGCGCAAACAACACGACCACTGGATTAAAGAGCAAGAAGCGTTGGAAAAACCAACACATCACCACCATAAATCTCATGAACGCACCAAACCCGCCCCCGCCCATGAGCCAGAGCCAGAACTGGCCGAACGGCGTATCGATAAGTACACCGCTTATTCAAACGGTATCGCGCTAGATACCGAAACACGGCTGCAATGGTGCCGCTTTAGCTTAGGCCAACACTGGCGTAAAGAACGCGCCCAGGGCGAGCCTAAAGTCTTTACTTGGCATGAAGCACTTGCCGCCGTTAAGACCTTAAATGCCCAAGGTGGTTTTGCTGGCTATCAAGACTGGCGACTGCCCACGATACAAGAATTAAAGTCATTGATTACTAAACCTAAGATTACCGGCGGGCAACATTTAGCGACCGAGGTATTTCCCGATAGCCCTTCCTGGCTATGGTCAGCATCGCCTTATGCGGGTTATGGTGGCGGCGCTTGGTATATTAATTTCGATGATGGTTCAGCACTCAGTGAAAGCGAAAATTTCCATCGCGCAGTACGCTTAGTGCGTGGTTAACCACACTCTCAACTTATTTATTTGGAATTGTTATGCGAATTTTTTTATTCGGCTGGTTATTATTGTTAACGACACCTGTATGGGCGTCAGCAAAAATTGAACATTGGCAAACGGCACAAGGTAGCCGGGTTTATTTTATTCATACTGAAGACTTGCCGTTAGTCGATATACAAGTCGTATTCGATGCTGGTAGCGCGCGAGATGGTGAGCAATATGGCGTCGCGGCACTGACCGCTGGTTTATTAGATACGGGTGCAGACAAGCTCAACGCCGATGCCATTGCGCAAAGCTTTGACAGTGTAGGCGCTGAGTTCAGCACTGGTAGCGCTACCGACACGGCAACAGTGGCATTACGCAGCTTAACCGAACCTGCTTTATTGCAAAAAGCGTTGACAACCATGCAAGCCGTTATCACGAAACCGACTTTTAACCCGGCAGATTTTGAACGGGAAAAAAAACGCACCCTAGCCGGGTTAACACAACAGCAAGAATCCCCCGGCGATATTGCCAATATTGCATTTAGTCAGGCCTTATATGGCGCGCATCCTTATGCCCACCCCGATAGTGGTACGTTGGAGACGGTCAATAAGCTCACGCGTGATGATGTTAAACGGTTTTACCAACGTTATTACGTCGCTAGCAATGCAATGGTTGTCATCGTTGGTCATTTAACACAACAACAAGCCGCAGACACGGCCGAGCAATTACTCAAAGGCTTAGCGCCTGGACAAAAACCGGAAGCTATTCCCGATGTTATGATGCCTAAATCTGCCAGCACTAAGCATATTCCCTTTCCGTCTACCCAAACCCATGTGTTAATTGGCTTGCCGGGTTCTTATCGTAAAGACCCTGATTATTTCAACTTATACGTTGGCAATCACATTCTAGGCGGTGGCGATTTAGTCTCACGCCTGTTCTCTGAAGTGCGGGAAAAACGCGGCTTAGCTTATAGCGCTGCCAGTGCGTTTATCCCTATGTTAAAGCCTGGTCCATTTTTAGTCAGCTTACAAACTCGCAACGACCAAGCTCAACAAGCGCTAGATGTTGCCCGTAAAACCTTAGCCGATTTTATTGCGCAAGGACCAACTGAAGACGAAGTGAATGCCGCAAAGAAAAACATTATCGGCGGTTTTGCGATGCGCTTTGATACTAATAAAAAATTAGCCAGTTATCTAAGCATGATAGGCTTTTATCAAATGCCACTGGACTATTTAGATACCTTTAAGCAACAAATTGAACAAGTCAATGCTGCGTCAATACGCGACGCCTTTGCTAGACGCGTTAAGCAAGACTTATTGCAAACCGTCACGGTAGGCAATGCACAATAAGCTCAGAATTATCGGCGGGCAATGGCGCAGTCGAGTCATTGCTTTTGACGATGCGCCCGGTTTAAGGCCAACCCCTAACCGGGTGCGCGAAACTTTGTTTAATTGGTTGCAAACCGATATTCCAGGCAGCCGCTGTTTAGATTGTTTTGCCGGTAGCGGTGCCTTAGGCTTTGAAGCGGCATCGCGGGGTGCGAAATCCGTCATACAAATCGAGCAAAATCCCATTATCTGTCGTCAATTAAAAGCCAGCGCTACGGCATTAGGCGCAACGCAAATCAAACTGGTACAAGCCGATGCATTTCGCTATCTTACCGAAACTTTAGAAACCTTTGATATTGTCTTTATCGACCCGCCTTTCGGACAAGGGCTAGCCTTACAAGCCTGCCATTGGTTAGAAGATAAAGGCTTGCTAAACCCTGACGCCAAAATTTATTTGGAAACCGAAACTGAGCTTACACTAAACGTGCCTAACAATTGGCAGATGCTGAAACAAAAAACGGCGGGGGACGTGGCTTATTGTTTGTTTCAACACCTAGCGATTTAGGTCTTGCTTGATTATTTCAATTATAATGTCAGTAAAAAACAAACTATTTTTGGATTGATTTATGAATATCCAGGTGATTGAACAAGAGGCTTTGCGCTTACCTATTGCAGAAAGAGCAAGGCTTGCCGAAACATTGCTTGCTAGTTTAGACACTTTATCAACGCAAGAAATAGAACTGCTTTGGTTTGTCGAAGCCCAACGCCGGGCAAAGGAAATTGATAATGGAACTGTCCAATTGGTTTCTGCGGAAGATATGGCGAAGAAAATACAAACAATTATTCAATGAACTACGCTTTTCACCCTGAAGCGGCAGAAGAATATGCTGAAAGCGTTGTCTTCTATAAGTCTATCAGCACAAAACTAGCAATACGCTTTAATGAAGCAGTAACGGAAACGATTGCCAAAATATGTTGTTGCCTACGCGCTACCGCATTGAAACGCCACCCACTATTCGTAATGCTAGCATTCAAGGCTTCCCTTTTAGTGTTATTTTCCGAGAGATTGCGGGCAACATTGAAGTGCTTGCCGTTGCCCATCATCGCCGACGTCCATTTTATTGGTTAGCTAGAAGTAGCTAGCTCTCAATAAGCCTCATCTTTATCTTATCCCCAAGCCAGACACCATGCTCGTTAACTGCGTTGTTTATCAAGAAGGCAAAAAATTAAAAGACATTAACATCGAGGAAATTAGCGATTATTTGCAAATCCCTGATTGTTTTGTCTGGGTCGCATTAAAAGACGCTGAATTAGCTGAACTTGAGAAAATGCGCGGAGAGTTCGATTTTCACCCATTAGCCGTCGAAGACGCTTGGCATAAACACCAACGTCCTAAGATTCAAGAATATGGCGACTCGGTGTTTGCCGTTATGCAATTGGTTAGCTTTTTCCATGACGAACTGATTATTGGCGAAGTTGACGTCTTTGTCGGTAAAAATTATGTGTTATCGGTACGCCATCGTAATCAAGAAAATTTTTTAGGCGTGCGCGAACGCTGCGAACGTGAACCGCATTTGTTACAACAAGGCGCTGGCTTTGTGTTCTATGCGCTGATGGATGAAGTCGTTTGATAGATATTTTCCAGTGTTATACGAGTTAGAAACCGAGCTTGATAATATCGAAGAGCAAATTTTTCATAGAAAAAGGCGATGCACGTTCAAATATCGAACGGTTATACGAATTAAAGCGCAAGGTAATGGTATTAAAACATGCGGTGACGCCGCTTTTAGAAGATACCGGTAAATTATTTCGCGGCCGTGTACCCGATGTTTGCAGCCATACCCAAGAATATTTCCGTGATGTTTACGACCATTTAAATCATATCAACGCTTCTATTGACACGATTCGCGACACGATTAGCACCGCCATACAAGTAAACTTATCCATCGTCACGATAGAAGAAAGCGAAGTAACTAAACGCTTAGCCGCATGGGCCGGTATCTTTGCGGTCGCAACAGCGTTTGCCGGTATTTGGGGCATGAATTTTGAGCACATGCCCGAATTACGCTGGCTATACGGCTACCCTGCTGCCCTCATGTTGATAGCCCTCGTCTGTTTTGTACTGTATCGGCGCTTTAAGCGAGCGGGTTGGCTGTAAGCCTTCATACAAAACCCAAAAACAAACGGTTAATCGCCATACCTTTTAATGCATTATCGATGCTTTTACGGTCAAATTGCGGCGCGAGCATTTGGATAAATGCATACATATACCCGCGTAAATACGCGTCCTTACGAATCCCTAAATAGGTAGTACTAGGCGGAAATAAGTGACTGGCATCGATAATACCTAGATTTTTATCCCGCTCAGGGTCATAAGCGATACTCGCCAACAGCCCTACCCCTAAACCTAAGCCAACATAGGTTTTAATAACATCGGCATCGATAGCGGTTAATACCACATTGGGTATAAGTCCCGCTTGCGCAAAGACCCGGTTAACTAACGAGCCACCGGTAAAGCTAAAGTCATAAGTAATGAGCGGAAAGCTGGCAATTTTTTCTAATGTCAGTGGCTGATTATGGAATAACGGATGCCCTTGCGGTGCAATAACACTACGATTCCATTGATAACAAGGAAAACACACTAATTTTTCATGTTGGCTAATCGTCTCTGTCGCGATAGCAATATCTGCTTCAGCATTGACGGTTAATTCGGCAACTTGACTAGGCGTGCCTTGATGAATGTGCAATTTCACATCCGGATAACGCTCGATAAACGTTTTTATTGCGCTGGGCAAACGATAACGAGCTTGGGTGTGCGTCGTCGCAATAGTCAGCGCGCCAGATTCTTTTTGCCGAAACTCTTCGCTGACTAGTTTGATATTGTCGATTTCTCTTAATGCGCGTTCGGCCAACTGTAAAATCATTTTGCCAGATTCGGTTAAACCGGTAATACGCTTGCCATTACGGTGAAAAATACGCAAATTTAATTCTTCTTCTAGCAATTGGATTTGTTTACTAATACCCGATTGCGAAGTATGTAGATTGTCTGCCGCTTGAGAAATATTCAACCCTTGATGGACAACTTCTTTGATATAGCGGAGCTGATGCAGTTTCATATCGTCTCTTTATAACTAAATGATATAAACATAGCATAACATATCATTAAAAAATTGAATGATTAGCCTGATATAGTGGTGCCAGTTTTTTATTTTTGTCATATAGGACTGTATCATGAGTATTGAATATATTGTCTCAGGTCTCTTAGTGGGTTTATTAGTCGGCGTCACAGGCGTAGGTGGTGGCTCACTAATGACGCCGTTACTAGTCTTTTTGTTCGGATTTAAGCCATCGGTTGCGGTAGGTACGGACTTGTTGTTTGCCGCCATCACTAAAACCAGTGGTGTTTGGGTTCATCACACTAAGCATAGTTCAGTAGACTGGAAAGTCGTCACCTGGTTAGGCACGGGAAGCATACCGTTTGCGATAGCGACGTTAATGGTGATTAAGCACTATATGGCGATAGGAAAAGAAACAACAGGTGCCATTACGTTTACTTTAGGCATAGCCTTATTGTTAACCGCTTGCGCTTTGTTAATTCGTAGCGTAATACTAAGTAGAAAAAGCAAAAATCCTCCCGCTGTAGAGGAAGATTCAGATATTGTTATCCCCGATGAAAGCGAAGGCCGGTTTAAGCGTATGCAAATCCCTGCCACAATATTTGTCGGCGCAGTTTTAGGTGTCTTAGTCACCTTATCTTCTGTAGGCGCAGGCGCATTAGGAACAGTCGCGTTATTATTCTTATATCCTAAAATGAGAACGGTAAAAATCGTTGGCACCGACTTAGCCCATGCTATTCCGTTGACCGCTGTTGCCGGTTTAGGCCATTTAAGCTTAGGTAACGTCGATTTAACGTTATTAGGCAGCTTGTTAATCGGCTCATTACCCGGAATTTGGGTAGGTAGCTTATTAAGCGCTAAAATCCCTGAATATTTTTTACGCCCTGTCTTAGCTTCAGTCTTAATGTTAATTGGTTTGAAGTTTGTTTTAGTCTAAACACAGACTTAGTAACCCGTCACAACAATGAATCTGCGTGGATAAAGCTTAATGTTCATGCAGATTGTTATCTTAACACCCTGTCTTATCGACTTTCCGCTCTCAAGACTACCCGTTTTGTGTAAGCTAACGCATTGCCTACCTGTGCATTACTACTCACAGTTATTTGAAAGCGCACAGGTTATTGCTATAGCACGTAGGACGCAATAGCCCCTGCATGAATGTGAATCTACCATCGGCGCAATGCTCGTTGGTTATTGCACCCTACGCGCTATACCCTTCCCCAATTAGGAGACTATTTTGGCGTGAGTTACGCCACCATGAGCGAGGCAGTGAAACAGACGGAAAAGAGGGCAGATAACAGATAATGTCAAATGTAAGGTAACCCTATTTTCGTCTCCTATAAAACCTTAGACCGTGTAAATTTATTAAATAAATGATATGATTCAATTATGAGCATAGATTACCTAATTCCTATTTCTGAACCACACGCGATTCAAAACGTTATATTTGCGCTAGAATGGCAAGGCGAGCTTACGGATAATGCCTTAACGGAAGTTCAAAGGTTAGCTCCGTCGCTGAAATCTCATTTTCCACAGGTTGTTATTCAAAAGATGGTTCAGATAAATATTGGACCTGATAGCGTTCCAGCGTCTCACCAGGGAGGAAATGAACAGTTAGGGGGAGTTAGTTTCCAAAGACTTGGACAATTTGGTAACGTTGTCAGCCAACTAAATGTTTCACGTTCACGTTTTATAATTGCAATTAGTGAATACAGTAGGTGGAAACCAACACTTGAAGCTGTAATGCGCTATTTTAAAATAGTGTTGCCTGCGATATTGAATGAAAAATCAATAAGCATGGTTAGCCTTCAGTATACTGATGTGTTTACCTGGAAAGATGACCCGGTAAATTTAAATCTACACGAAGTCTTTATTAAAAACTCCCCCTACTTGACTCCTAACGTATTTGATCAAAAAGGTTTGTGGCATTGCCACCATGGATATTTAATTGAATCATTTGATGGGCTTGCTGGAAGGTGTTTAGATAACATAAATGTTAATATGGTTGATAATTTGAGTGATCGAGAGATTCACATAAATACCACCCATCAATTTACGTTAAGTAGCCCATTGAGAATGGCTACCAAAGATTATTTGCAATCAATAGAAATCATTCAAAATGTATTGCATAACCATAATAAAGACATCTTGAGACAATTACTGACCAATGAAGTCTGTAATAAAATTGGTCTAACAAACAAATAAGCTGGATAGGGGTAAGCATGGAACCATTATCTACTGTTGTGCTTTGGGCATCTTTAGTCTTGCCAGCAACTGTTATACAAAATTGGCCTACTGAGAAAACGAAAAAAAATGAGACTGTAACTACTTCGATAATAAGCAATTATTATGTTCGCGATAGCGGAGTGAAAACCTCCTCAATTGTTGAGCCTATAGCCTTGGAAGAGAATGTCAATGTGGTCGTAAATATCTCAAATGACGTTTTTTCACAGCTGAACAGTTATTTTGAGTTGAAATCAGGCTGGGACGGGCCTGATAGCTCCCCTCCAGCATCAACAGATATTGAATCGGCTATTAATTTTGCTAACTTAATTCCACCTATCTTTCCAATGCCAAAAGCAATGCTTTCTAGCGACGGAGAAGTTGGATTGTATTGGGATGATAATATTGCGTATATCGATCTTCAATTTGAATCAGACCAAACCCTTTCGATTTTTTCTCGTGATCGCTCATCAGGAAAAGAGACATTTATTGAAGCAGATATCACGACAATTGATTCAGAATGGTTTTTTGACACATTTGGAGAATTATTGAGGCTATCAGGATATGGGTTAGCTGCATAGGTACCAACTGCACATGAAGTGTATTGATTTTTTCTCGGAAAATTATGGAAACACCCAAATATGCAAACTTATTCAAGATTTCAAAATAGATGAATTGATTGCATGGGAACTTGAGATTGCAACCAAACTCTCACCTGGCCCTGTTAATAACAAAGAGTTTTTGTATCGTCAAATTATCAGCCCTATTCATTACGATAAAGAAACAAACACTTTAACACCTACAGCATTTAATGACATATCAGACAAAGGACTGTCTGTAAACCGATTAACGCACACAACTGAAGAAAAAATTCGTCAAATGGCAAATAATCGGGTCGAGGAATACAATAAACTAAATCCAGATAAGCCAACGAGATCATTTTCGGGGGCTGTTAGCTTTCTTTGTGAAGATATTCGTAATATAACTGTTCCAGCAGCTCCTACGCCTCTTCGGGGATGCTTGGTTTTTGACACAGCATATGAAAACGACTTGTCACACGCTGATATATGTCAAGCTGTAAAAGATAAGGCTCACGCTAGAAGCGTTCGAGCAAGTATTCGAGATTTGGCGAATAAATATTTGGAAACCAATCCCTTCTTTGTCGAAAATCTGCCGGACTAAGTTTCGTAATCTAGTAGCCCCAAGCCTTTCAAAATTTCCACAGCCACCTCAACGCGATAAGGCGCGCTAATTTATAAGACCATGAGATGCACTTATAGGATGCTGCCGACGAGGCGCCTCACTCGCGTTTCGTCAATTGACTCTCCGTGCCAACGATTGCTACCGTCAACACCGACTGCGCATTCCCAGTAACCGCCTATATCTACGAATCATACATAGGCTAACGCATTGGCCCTACCCGTGCATGGCTTTAGCGATGCACTTTTCACCCCCATCGTTTAAACACTGTTAACACCTTAATTTATTGCGTTTTTGCGTCAGCTTGTCTTCATAACACAGTAAATCTTCTGTAGAAGTCCTGAAATTTAGAGTAATATAGACACCCCCAAACCCAATCACACCTGCCATGCAAATAGGCTCGTACCGATTAAGCAATCCATTAATATTGGCACCGATGGCTGGCATTAGCGACCGACCGTTTCGCACTATTTGCAAACAGCTAGGTGCTGCGATGACCGTATCGGAAATGGTGGCATCAAATCCTATGTTGCAACACCATAAACGTACCTTATTAAAATGCGATTATGCAGGTGAAGACGGTATTCGCTCAGTTCAAATACTAGGAACAAATCCTAGACAAATGGCTGAGGCTGCCAAAATCAATGTTGCGCGGGGTGCACACATATTGACATCAATATGGGTTGTCCGGCGAAAAAAAAAGTATGCTCGGTC
>NZ_LAJX01000123.1 GCF_000963695.1 Methylocucumis oryzae | reverse complement strand
GGTATTCAGGGTGCAGGACGCCGTAAATACGTCCCTGTAGGCTTGATGGCAGCATCCCTGCTGCCAACACCTGCCCCCTAAATACCCTGTCCCGCCTTATGTTGGTAGCCACAATGAACAAAGTGACAGGATTGAGGAAGCCTCATGCAAATTCAGCAAACCGATTTACCCGGCGTAGTTATCATAGAACCTAAAGTGTTTGGTGATGAACGCGGTTTTTTTATGGAAACGTGGAATCAACAACGTTATGCGCCCATTACCGGCGAGTGCTTTGTGCAAGATAATTTATCCTTTTCCCGTAAAGGTGTGCTAAGAGGTTTACACTTTCAAAGCATTAACCCTCAAGGCAAATTAGTGTATGTCTTACAAGGCGAAGTGTTTGATGTTGCTGTCGATATACGCGTAGGTTCACCGACGTTTTTGGTCAATGGACTAGCGTGATTTTGTCGGCGGAAAATAAAAAACAATTTTTTTGTGCCAGCAGGCTTTGCGCATGGCTTTTGTGTGACATCAGAAACTGCGATGTTTGCCTATAAATGTACTGATGTATACAATCCGACTGGGGAAGGTTCGGTAATATGGAACGATTCTGACTTAAACATCCCCTGGCCAGTACAAGACCCAGAATTATCTGCGAAAGATGCATTAGGCAAAAAGCTGGCTGATTTCGCTCCTGACTCATTACCTCATTACTAAAAGTCTGCTTATGAAAAACTCAATACTTGTGACCGGCGGAGCTGGTTTTATCGGTGCTAATTTTGTGATTGATTGGTTAGCACAGTCCGATGCCACCGTGATTAACCTAGACTGCTTAACGTATGCCGGTAATATGGAAAACCTAGCATCGCTGAGTAACGATGCACGGCATATTTTTGTTAAAGGTAGTATTACTGATAGCGCATTATTACAAGAATTGTTAGCAACCCATCAACCTTGTGCCGTGGTTAACTTTGCTGCCGAATCGCATGTAGACCGTTCTATCCATAGCCCAGAAGATTTTATTCAAACCAATATTGTGGGTACGTTTAGATTGTTAGAGTGCGCGCGCCAGTATTGGCTAGGTTTAGCTGATGATGATAAAGCCGCATTCCGTTTTTTACATGTGTCTACCGATGAAGTGTATGGCTCGCTGAAAAAAAGACGACCCTGCCTTTAAAGAAACCAATCGTTACGAACCGAATAGTCCTTATTCTGCTAGTAAAGCGTCTAGCGACCATTTAGTACGTGCCTATCATCATACTTATGGCTTACCGGTTATTACGACCAATTGCTCGAATAATTATGGGCCTTATCAATTTCCAGAAAAAATTGATTCCATTAATGATTGTTAATGCTTTGGCAGGGAAAAACCTACCTGTTTACGGTGATGGTCAACAAATTCGCGATTGGCTTTATGTGAGCGACCATTGCAGCGGTATTCGTCGGGTGTTAGCGGCCGGTCAAGTTGGCGAGACTTACAATATTGGCGGTTGGAATGAAATGGCTAATTTAGACATTGTGCGCACGATTTGCCGTTTATTAGACGAAGCCTGCCCACGTAGCGATGGCTTGTCTTATCAAGAGCAAATTACTTTCGTTACCGATAGGCCAGGTCATGACCGTCGTTATGCAATTGACGCGAGCAAAATTGAAACGCGAATTAGGCTGGAAACCGGCAGAAACCTTTAGCACCGGTATTCGTAAAACTGTGCAATGGTATTTAGACAATACAGCTTGGATAGAAAACGTACAATCAGGCGCTTATCGCGATTGGTTGGCGACTAACTATGCAGGACGTAGTTAATGAAAATTTTATTATTGGGTAAAAATGGGCAAGTGGGTTGKGAGCTGCAACGCGCCTTGTTGCCGTTAGGTGAAGTACTCGCGTTAGACCGACAAGGCGCTGATGGTTTATGCGGTGATTTAAGTGATTTATACAACCTAGCGTCAACGATAGAGCAAATAAAGCCTGATGTGATTGTTAATGCGGCAGCTTATACGGCTGTTGATAAGGCTGAAAGCGAGCCAGGTTTGGCGCATTTAATTAATGCCGAAGCGAGCGGTGCATTGGCCGATGCAGCAGAAGCGTGTGGTGCATGGTTAGTACATTATTCCACTGATTATGTGTTTAATGGTAGCGGTGAACAGGCATGGTTAGAGACTGATGATACCGCGCCACTCAATATTTATGGTGCCACTAAGTTAGAAGGCGAACAACTGATACAACAATCGGGGTGTAAACATATTATTTTGCGCACGAGTTGGGTTTATGCGGCGCGCGGCAATAATTTCGCTAAAACCATGTTACGACTTGCGGGCGAGCGCGATACGCTTAGCGTGATTAATGACCAATTCGGTGCGCCAACTGGTGCGGAGTTATTAGCCGATGTTTGTGCGCATATCATCAGACAAGCAATCGTCAATGAATCGGTCAGTGGTGTTTATCATTTAGCGGCAGATGGCGTGTGTACTTGGTATGACTATGCACGTTTTGTCTTAGCCTATGCCGCACAAAAAAGGTCGTAGTTTAAAAGTTGCGGCCGATGCTGTTGCGCCTATTGCAACCAGCGCTTATCCGACGCCTGCACAACGTCCGCTTAACTCTAGGCTAAATACGACTAAGCTTAAAACGACGTTTGGTTTAAGTTTGCCGCATTGGCAAATCGGTGTGACACGTATGCTGGATGAAATTCTTTAGGAGAACCTTATGACAACTACTCAAATAGGCTTATCGCGCCGGGGCATTATCCTAGCAGGCGGTTCCGGCACTCGGCTTTATCCGGTTACCAAAGTCGTTTCTAAGCAATTATTGCCGATTTACGATAAGCCAATGATTTATTATCCGCTAGCCACGTTAATGTTAGCCGGTATTCGTGAGATTTTAATTATTTCAACGCCGCAAGATACGCCACGTTTTGAGCAATTACTAGGCGATGGACAAGATTGGGGTTTGGATATTCGCTATGCTGTACAACCTAGTCCAGATGGTTTGGCACAAGCGTTTATCATCGGTAAAGACTTTGTTGGCGCGAATCCAGCGGCGTTAGTGTTAGGTGACAATATTTTTTATGGTCACGACTTACAAGTGCAATTAGAGCGGGCCAATGCACGAGACAGCGGCGCGACGGTCTTCGCTTATCATGTACATGACCCTGAACGCTACGGTGTGGTAGCTTTTAATGAGCAAGGCCAGGCGACTTCGTTAGAGGAAAAGCCTAAACAGCCTAAATCAAACTATGCGGTTACCGGTTTGTATTTTTACGATAATGACGTGGTTAGCATTGCCGAACAGCTTAAACCTTCGCCGCGCGGCGAATTAGAAATTACCGATGTTAATTTAGCGTATTTGCAACGCGAGCAATTGGCGGTAGAAATTTTAGGCCGAGGTTTTGCCTGGTTAGATACCGGTACGCATGAAAGCTTAATCGAAGCCAGTAACTTTATTGAAACCATAGAGCATAGACAAGGTTTAAAAGTCGCTTGTCCTGAGGAAATTGCGTTCCGTAAAGGCTATATTAACGCTGAGCAGCTAGAAAAATTAGCGCAGCCTTTAGCTAAAAACGGTTATGGTCAATATTTATTAGGGTTACTAAACGACAAAGTGTTTAGGTAGTTGCATAACACTCATGTTAAATCCAGAGCAACCGCTAATCGCCACATCCTCTGCGGTTGCTCGTATTCCAGGGTTAGCTACGTTGTTAGGCTGCCCTGTTATTCTATCTAGGCATTGCCAACAGCCTGCACAAACCAACGGTGTGATTGCCTGGGGTTTAAAGCCTAGCGCATTAAAAGCAGCCCTTTATGCAAGGCGGCACCAGTTACCCCTATTGCGCTTAGAAGATGGTTTTCTGCGTTCAGTTGAAGCCGGTCATCAAGCGCCGCCGCTGTCATTGGTACTCGATGATATAGGGATTTATTATGATGCGGCTAATCCATCGAGACTAGAACAGCTCATTCAACAACCTTTAACCGAGCAACAACAACAGCGCAGCCTATTATTACAACAGCAATGGCAGCAGGCGCGCGTATCAAAATACAACCATGCAAGGGAATACGCTGGCGAATTACCTAATGCTTATGTGTTAGTGATAGACCAAGTGGCCGGTGATGCATCTATTGCTCATGGCTTAGCCAGTGCTGAAAGTTTTCAGTCTATGCTTAATGCAGCACTAGCCGATTATCCAGATTGCACGATTATTTTAAAAGTCCATCCCGATGTGTTGCTAAAACGTAAACGTGGTCATTTTGATTTAGCGTATTTATCGACTCAGCCGCGTATTCGTATTTTGGCTGATGCCAGCCATCCCGTTAGACTGATAGCACAAGCAAAAGCGGTTTACTGTGTGACCTCACAAATCGGTTTTGAAGCCTTATTATGGCAAAAACCGGTACGAGTATTTGGTATGCCCTTTTATGCTGGATGGGGCTTAACCGACGACGATATAGATATACCAGAGAGTAGTAGACACCCCATAACGTTAGCGCAATTAATCCATGCAAGCTTAATCGCTTATCCGCGTTATTTAGACCCTGAAACCCATCAGCGTTGTGAGCCGGAACGCCTAATCGCCTGGATGGGCTTGCAACGGCAGATGCGTGAACGGTTTCCAGCGCAACTGCAAGGGCTTGGCTTTTCTTGGTATAAAAAACCGATTGTACGGCGTTTTTTACAAGGCAGTGTCGTCAGCTTTGATAAGCCCGCACAGCATTGGCCTGCAGCAACAGCGCTTGTAGTTTGGCATAATCGTGCTAAATCAATGGCTGAGCGTTATCCTGGTCAGCCATTGATTCATATTGAAGATGGTTTTATTCGCTCAGTCGGGTTAGGCGCGGATTTAATCCAGCCGCTGTCATGGGCGATTGATTGCCAAGGCATTTATTATGATGCGACACAACCATCGGATTTAGAGCAGTTGTTATTAACTACCGACTTCGATGATACGCTGTTAGCGCGTGCCGACGAGTTAATACAGCGTTTAGTCGCGCATGATGTCACTAAATACAATATGGCTGGCGAAGATTGGTTACGCCCCAAACACAATGTGCAAAGCGTTATTTTAGTGCCGGGGCAAGTCGAGACCGATGCGTCGCTTGCGTATGGCGCACCCGGCTTGCGTAGTAATATGGCGTTATTAACGGCTGTGCGTGAGGCTAATCCTAAGGCATATATCGTTTACAAACCGCATCCCGATGTTGTGGTCGGTTTACGCGCTAAAGGTCAGCAAGAAGACTTGGCTAATCGTTATTGCGACGAGCTTATTATCACAACGCCTATGGGAAAATTGTTAAACCAGGTTGATGAAGTGCATACGTTGACGTCACTGACTGGTTTTGAGGCGCTATTAAGAGGCAAAACTGTGGTGTGTTATGGCCAGCCGTTTTATGCGGGCTGGGGCTTAACCCGCGATAACATACCGATAGCAAGACGCCAGCGGCTATTAACGTTACAGCAATTAGTGGCAGGTGCGCTTATTTTGTACCCTACTTATGTCAGCCGAACCACAGGTTATTACACGACGCCGGAACGTGCTTTAGACGAGTTAATCGCTTGGCGGCAACAGGCGCCTAAAGCGTTGCCGTGGTGGCGGGTGGTATTGCGTGAGATATTAAAGTTAGAAAATAGGCTTAAAAGTCGTTAGATGCCTTCTGGATTAACTAAAGGAACTTCGCAGATTCAAGTAATACATTGGTCACAAATTAAGGCTACCAACGTAAGGCGAGACAGGGCATTCAGAGTGCAGGACTCCGTGAATACATCCCTATAGGCTTGGCGGCAGCATCCCTGCTACCAACACCTGCGCTCTAAACACCCTGTCCCGTGAGGCATTGTCCCGTCTAAAGTGTGTACCCAAATTAACCTAAAAGTTGAAAATTTTGGACAATATGGGGAGAGTAATAGTGGAATATGGCAAATAAGAGCCATAACTCAGCAATAGCTATAAACACCGATGTTCTTTATGCCAGTGGGTTAACCAATCACAGAATACACTGACCGGCATTGGTTTAGCGATGAAGTAACCTTGTGCAGTAGTGCAGCCCATGTTTAATAGGCGTTGGCAATGTTCTTTAGTTTCTACGCCTTCTGCAATGACGTCACGTTTAAAAGCGTTAGCTAAACCAATCACACCTTGCACAATGGCGGCATCTTCTTCGTCATGCAGCATGTCACGGACAAACGATTGGTCAATTTTTAACGTTTGTGCGGGTAAATGCCGTAAATAACTCAGTGACGAGTAACCCGTACCAAAGTCGTCTAACGCAAATTTAACCCCTAATGCTAAACAAGAGCGCATGACTTCTGAGGATATGGTTAAATCATGTAAGGCTTCGTTTTCCAGAATTTCGAGCTCTAAGCATTCTGGATTAACACTAGAATGTTCGCTTAGTGCTTTCTTGAGTAACTCATTGAAATTACTAAAAGTCAGTGAGCGAGCCGATAAGTTAATACTAATAGGCATAATAAGGTTATGGCTGCTCTGCCAACACGCCATTTGCTGTAACACATTGTTAATCACCCAGTGATCCAGCGTAACGGCAAGGTCTGATTTTTCCAATAATGGCAAAAAATTCGGCTGGGTTTATCACGCCTTGGTTGGGCTTATGCCAGCGAATTAAAGCTTCAGCGCCGACGACACGCATGGTTGAGAGATTGACTTTGGCTGATAGTACAACTCAAATTCGGTTTGTTGTAACGCGTGAGCGATAAGGTCTTGTTGTTTCAGGGTGTGACAGATTTGTTTATCTAACTCGGTATCATAGAGCTGTATACGATTTTTACCCAATTGTTTGGCTTGATACATCGCCTGATCGGCATGACGTAATAAGGTGTCCGGGTCGGCATCATCGGTGGGGTAAACGGTGACACCAAAACTAGCCGTGAGTGTCACCATTTGATTGTCTAGCCAGATAGGCGCAGAAATCGCTTCTAATAAACGAGTTAGCAAGTTTTCAAAATTCGTGTCTTGTTTAAGCCCAGGTAATAATAAAACAAACTCATCACCGCCTAAGCGAGCCAGCGTATCACCTGCGCGTAATTCTTGACTAACGCGTTTAGTCACTTCGATTAAAATGTGGTCGCCGGATTGATGACCAAACGTGTCGTTTACCGGCTTGAACGCGTCTAAATCAAAGTAAGCAACAGCGACATAAAGCCCCTCGCGCTGCGCATCTTCTATAGCGTCATGCATTTTTTCGTTAAGTAACACGCGATTAGCGACGCCGGTTAATGCGTCATAATAGGCCAGTGTTTCTAATTGTTGCTCTTGTTTTTTTAATTCAGTGATGTCGGAAACAATGCTGACATAATTGGCAATTTTGCCTTGTTCAGTGTAAACCGTTGAAATCGTTACTCGCTGCGGGTACTTTTCGCCTGATTTGCGTTGATTCCATATCTCACCACTCCAATGGCCTTTCTTTTTTAAGTTTTTGTTGATTTTGCTTAATAATGTGGGTTCGATATTAAACAAATCTGACGGTTGACCTATTAATTCTTCAGATGTAAAACCAGTAATATGACTAAATGCTTTATTGATATAAAGGATTTTCATGTCTTTATCGGTGACAACAATACCTTCTGAGGTATTGGCAAACACGCTTGCTGTTAAGCGTTGTTCTTCTTCTGCATGTTTGCGTTCGGTAATATCGCGGGCAATGGCTAACACGCTGGTAGTTACGCCTAGTGCATCAAATTCAGGGATAAAGCGAAATTCAAAAATGTAATGTTGTTCTGCTGTACGCCAAACAAATTCGGTACTGATAGGTGTTCCGGTGCAAATCACGCTGGTGAGTAAGTTTCTAACATGAGCGACATCTTCAACAGCTACTGGCTTAATACTTTGCTTGATGGTCGTGCCAAAGGTTTTGCCTAAGTAGTTTTGTGCAGGGATGCCAAACACTTTTTCTATTGCTGAATTTAAATAGACATAACGGCCTTCTTGGTCTAATCGCGCGACAATATCAGGTATATTTTCAGTTAACGTCAGTAGTTTGCGTTCAGTTTCTTTCAGTGCTGAAATATCTCGGCCTATGGCTAAGATGGATTCAAAGTCACCGGTTTGGTTATATTCAGGGACAAAGCGGAATAAATAGGTTTTTGGGTGATTGTAATGACCTGGATTGACCAACAGTTCGCAGGAATGCTCTTCCTGGTATTCAGCCACGCTGTTTAAAGCGTGCACAAATTGTTGAGAGAAGCCGTGATTGGGTAAAACATCGAGCGGGTGGTGTTGCAGTATATCGGTGGGTGTTAACCGGAAGGTGTTTAGCAATGCAGGATTGACATAAGTGTACTGAAGCGCTGGATTTAGCCTTGCGACAATATCGGGTGAATGCTCAATCAAGGTGCGAAACTCTTGTTCGCGGTTATGTAATAAGCTAAGTACGCGTTTGCGCTCGGAAATGTCGCGCGTAATACATAGCGAATACGGTTTGTCGTCGTATTCAAAATAGCATGCAGTAACTTCAACCGGAAAACTCTGGTTAGTTTGCGTGGTGTATTCGGATTCAAAAATAATACGCCGGTCATTTTGTAGATGATGCCAATGTTCAGACCATTGCGCAGGGGTTAGGTGTTTATCGATAGCGAATAAATCTAACTGGTTTAGCCATTGTGCTTGGCTATAGCCTAAGGCCTCGGAGGCTGTTTTATTTGCATAGAGAAATCTTGCCGAATCAGCACCAAGTAAGAAAATAGTTTCTGACACATGATTTAATGCGTAATTTAATAGTTGTAGCTGACGTTGGTTTTTTTTGCGTTCGGTAATGTCGCGCGCGAGAGCCAGTACATATTCGCTATGCTCGAAAACAAAGTATTTGGCGATAACCTCTAGGTCTAATGTGTGTTGATTCGTATTGGAAAATGTAGCTTCAAACGTTAAATACTCGGAGCAAATCAGCTCTGACCAGATAGTGCGAAAATTACTTAATGGGAAACCATGCCCCAGTTTGTCAATCGCTTTGCTGAGTAATTCATCACGCGTTAAGCCTAAAATCTGACAACATTGGTCATTCGCATAAACGATATTGCCTTGGACATCGATTAAATAGGCAGCTTCATGGACGTGGTTGAGTGCAAAGTCGATTAAAATTAAGCGTTCTTGCGCTTGTTTTCGTTCAATGATTTCCGTTTTTAAAATGTGGTTTGCCTGTTTTAATTCGGCGGTGCGCTCTTGTACGAGTTGTTCTAAATCTTTTTGGTAACGTTGCAATTGGTTGTTTTGCTCCGTGAGCTGATTTTGCATCGCTTGTAGCTTTAAATGAATGCCAATTCTAGCCAAGACTTCGTCTATACGCAGCGGCTTGGTGACATAATCCACGGCACCGGCGTCAAATCCTGACATTTTATTTTCACTATCGGTTAGCGAGGTCATAAAAATGACCGGTATATGCTGGGTTTCCGGAAGTTGTTTCAAGCGCCGACAGACTTCAAAGCCGTTCATACCTGGCATCATCACATCGAGCAGAATTAAATCCGGTTGGGCAAAGCTCGCCCGCTCTAGCCCTTCTTCTCCGTCTTGGGCAATCAAAATGTTAAATTTACGGCGCTCTAGGATTTCCATAATTAAACCTAGATTAGCCGGAGTATCGTCAACAATTAAAATTGTTTGCGCAGGAGTTGTTTCAGTCATGATGATGGCTACTAGGTAAAGAGTCGTCAACTAACTTCATAATCGCTTTGGATTGGAAGGTTTTACATAGGTGTTGCAAATAATCGGCAAAGTCTTGGTATTCAGGGGTTGTTTCGGCTAAAGCTGTCGCCCATTGGGCAATTTCACGCATATTGCCTAACTTAGCTAAGTGCTGAAGTTCGGCGAGTTGTTCGTGAGGCGGTTTGATAACTGTGCCATTGAGTTTAGAACCAGCACGCGCTTCAATGTGGTTAGTGCCATAAATCCAATCCAACAGCACTAAATCATGCACACAGGCTAAAAATTCGTTGAAATCTACGGGTTTGCTGATAAACGCATCCATGCCAGCGCTACGACTTTCTTTAGCTTGTTCGGGGGCAGTGCTAGCCGATATGCCGATGATGGGAGTCGTTTTAAACAGAGGATTTTGGCGTAACTGCCTACAAGCATCGAGCCCGTTTAATGCGGGCATGACAATATCCATAATGATAAAGTCGGGTATCACTTGTTCTGCGACCGTTATCGCCTCGCGTCCATTCACGGCCTCTGTTGTTTCAAAGCCTAAATTAGTCATGAAATCAACGAGTACGGAACGGTTTTCGCTAATATCATCGACGATAAGCACTTTTTTTGCGCGGGCCTTTATAGCCGATAATTTTGCCTAGGGATTTGGCTTCAGTGTTGAAATTAATATTCGTTTCTTCAAATGCTATATCAAACCAAAATAAGCTACCCTGATTTAGCTCACTTTTCACTAGGATTTTACTACCCATTTTTTTGACTAAGTGCTGGCTAATTGCAAGCCCTAGGCCTGTTCCTCCTGCATGGCGTAATTTTTCGCCGGATTGTTCAAAGGGTTGAAAAATAATGTCGAGTTGGTTGTCAGCAATGCCAATGCCGGTGTCTTGCACTTCAAAACGTAAAAGATGTTCGGATGTACAGCTTACACGTAAAGTAACGTTACCGGTGTCGGTAAACTTAACGGCATTAGCTAATAAATTTAACAGCACTTGGCGTAACCTTTTATCATCGCTGAGGATGGTTTTCGGTAGATTGTCTGCGAGTTCTAGCGTAAATAATAGTCCTTTATCTTCTGCCCGTAAGCGAATAATGCTAGCAATAATACGCAGGAACTTTTCTAGTTGTAACGGTACCAGGATAAGCTCAAGCTTGCCCGCTTCAATCTTAGAATAATCTAGGATATCGCTGATTAACGTCAGCAAATGTTCACCGCTTTGGTAAATGACGTTGACATAAGCGTGTTGGCGTGGATTTAAGCTCTGGTCTTGGATGAGAATTTGAGCATAACCTAAAATCCCATTTAACGGTGTGCGTAGCTCATGACTCATTTGCGCTAAAAAATCGCTACGCATTTGTGCTAAACGTTTGGCTTCGACTAACGCTTGTTCTTTGGCAGCTTCTGAAGCTTTTTGTAAGTTAATATCACGCGCTACGCCTACCGTACCTATCACTTCGCCATCTAAATCAATAATCGCGGCTTTATAGGTTTCAAACCAACGACCACCGTTAATATTGGGTAAGTATTGCTCGCGGTTGATACGCGCACGTGTTTGCATAATTTCAAGTTCATCGCGAAGGTTGTCAGCCGCGATGGCATTAGGCCATAACTCGGTATCCGATTTACCAATAATAGAAAAAATATTGTGGCCTAACGCTTCAACATAGGTTTGGTTGGCAATTAAGTAGCGGTTACGAGTGTCTTTAAACCATGCCCATAATGGCAACATATCTATTAACGTGCGCATATAACGCGCTTGTTGTCTTAATTCTAAGGTGCGTTCTTGAATACGTTGTTCTAAGCTGGTATTTAACTCGCGAATTTCTTGCTCTGCCCGTTTGCGTTGGGTAATGTCGGAAAATACCTCTACGCCGCCGATAGTGGCACCGTCTTTATCGATTAATGGGCGCGCGGTGACGTTTAGCCATTTTCCGTGGCTGGTATCTTTGCAAACTAAATAGATTTCTTCGCCATAACATGATTGTCCTTGAATCGCCCGGGTTAACGGTAAATCATCAACGGCATAAGGTGTTAACATATCCGCTAAGTAATAATTGGCGGCACTATCGTTAACGCTGATAGTGCCATCAGTAATACTCGTTTGTAGCATTTTTTCAGCGGCTGGGTTTATCATCATCAGCGAGCCCGATTGATTTGCGACAACGACGCCATCGCCCATGTTATCGAGAATTGAACGTAGTAACGCCGATTGTTGACGTAGCTCGGTTTGCGAATGTTGTAAGTCTCGGTAAACCTCATTAAGTCGTTTATGGGATTTACCTAAGCGCAGAAAAAAATAGCTGGTGCTGAGTAATAGTACCGAAATGCCAATAAACACCACTAGCAATAAATTTTGTTGCAGTTGCCGCTGTTTAATTTCAAAGGCTTGTTGTCGATTGCGTTCAGTTAAAGCGTCGATTTCGCGTTGTTTGCTTTCAGATTGAAAGCGTTCCGCTAATTCCAACAGGCGTTGCCCGCTTTTCTCTCTAGCGCTTTGTTCGTCGGCTTCAATAGCTTTGTTTAAGTAATGTGCGGCTTGCTTAAAATCGCCTTTAGCTTGTGCTAATTGGGCTAAGCGTTTAACCGCTAAGCTGATGTAAGATGTAAAGTTAATCTCTTTAGCTAGTTTATAGACTTCATTAGCATCGGCTTCGGCGGCCGTTAAGTTGTTTAAGGCAATATAATTAGCACTGCGCCCATAATAGGTAAACCATAAACCGATGGGATGGGGGTATTTCGAGTAAATGTCTATGATTTCGTTTTGCACCTTCAGCGCTTCTTGGTATTGCTGTTGCCTGCCAAAATTTTCGGCAAGTGCGGCTAAACCAATTACATAATGATGCGGGGAGCCTAGCTCGCGTTGTAAATCTAATACTTGTTGGAGAAAGGCATATCCTTTTTTGGCGTCACCTAAATCAGCGGTATTTTTACTAATACCAATCAATGCATACGCTTCTAAGTTTTTTGACGGTATTTTTTGCGCGGTCTCTTGCATTTTGGCATATAGCTCTATGGCGTTTTGGTATTGTTGGCTTTGCTCATAAGCAACGGCTAGGCCATGATATGCATAAGTCAGGGCAAAGCTATTATCAGAGTTTTTGACCATTTCCATCGCGCGCATGGCCATTGTGACAGAATCATCAAATTTACCTAGTCGCTTATACATCGTGCCGATGCGTAACATCGCTTCACTGACTAAATCGGGTTGCTTAACCTCTTCTAATAACACCATACAGCGCTCAGTGACTTGCTTTAGTTCGTTGATTTTGCCTTGGTTAATGGTTGTTAACGCAAAGTTTAAATTGGCCTCTAATTGACCGGCTTTGTCGTTGTTGGCCTCTGCTAACGCTAGTGCTGTTTCGGCATAGCGAACGCCTTGCTCAATATCAGCCAGATAAATTTCTATACGGGCCAATAAATTAAGCAATTTGGCTTGCTGTACTGGATTTAATAAGCCTTCGGTCGATTTTTGTAAGTCTAATGCTTGTTCATGCGCTGCTTGAATGTTGTTTTCTGCCAGAATGCGGGTTGCGTTAATCTTATTAATATAATCGTTTGCGTCTAATCCTTGAGGATTCGCGCTAACATTAAGCCCCCATAAGTAACCAAAAATTAACGCTATGATGGCTATATAAATTAAGCGGTCACTTTCGGCTTTCTTGTAGGGTGCGCTCTGTGTGCCTTTATAAGAGGGGGCTAAAAGCGAAGGCATAAGGTACGCAATGCGTACCCTACTAATGACTATAAAAACCGTAAGCATGACCGTGAGCATTATTTTGTTAATATCTAAGCGTGATTGAACCTATGACCTGGGTATCGTTTAACAAAACGTTTTGTGGGCGTTCGGGCGTTTCGTAATACGATTTACGCACGGTGTCTAAAATATTTAAACCCTCTATCGATAATGATAGATGTGAATTGACTTTGTAGATTAGCGAAGCGTCTAACCAGTCATAGGCTTCGGTGTACAACGGTAAAACGCCTATGCCGACGATATTCGCCGTGCCACTTAAGAATTTATCGCGCCAGTTATACGCTACTCGTAATGACCAGTTTTGATAATCATACATACCAATCAAGTTAAAGCTATTACGCGATAAGTTTTGCAGCGGCCCTGGTTGGCCTAAAGCAGAAATAAAACGTTTCGCTATCGATAAAGGTGTAATTAGCTTGCAGACCTAAACCTTTAAATGCGCCAGGTAGAAAATCGTAAAACTGTTGGTAATTGAATTCAAAGCCTTGCAGCGTCGCAGTATTGCTATTGTAAGGTCGGGTGACTAAATACGTTTGACCAAAATAGGTTTCTGGGTTGGCTGTGTTGGCGACAAAACCGTCTACCGATTTCCAAAAGCCAGCCACACTTAAAGCGGTTGCTTTATTGGGATACCAATCTATTGCGCCATCGACATTGGTAGAACGTATCGGGGCTAACCACGGGTTACCGGCAACGCCAAAATTTTGTGCGGGATTAATAGTATTCGCGGTTAGCGTCAGCGACGGCGATAGTTGGTTAAAATCGGGGCGGGTTAAGGTTCTTGACGCACCTAGCCGGAAGTGCCAGGCATCACTGAATAAATAGCGAAAATTAGCGCTAGGCAGTAAGTCTATATAATCGCTGTTGACGTTAAACGGTGTCACGGTGTTGTTAACAGTTTGAATTTGATAGCCATTTAGCGATTGTTCGGTGCTGGCGATTCTAAGCCCAATAATACCATCGATGGGAAAAAACACGCCGTCTAGTTTGGCAGATAAATAACCGTTATACGTGTCTTCCTCAATTTGCCACGTCCCTAATGGATTGCTGCCTGGAATGTTTGAAGTGATGCCGAATATTTTGCGAATTGCGGCAATATCACGTGCATTATCAAGTTTACCAATTAAATAGTCTTGACTGTGCGCACCTTGCCCGTCAAAAAAGTCTCGATACGGATTGAGCTGGCTTTGGCCGGGTAGGCTAGCTGCTGATAAACCAGCGATAGCGGTATCGGCGATAATTAAGCCGGGCTCGTTATTCGCGTCACGGTGGGCATAGCGCATACCGGCGGAAATGGCTTTAACCAGGCCATGATTAAAAAATAGTTCGCCATCAACGCGTCCGGCGGCCAGTGTGCCGGCAAAAGGTCGGGTGCGTAGAGCTAAGTTGCTGAACTTAAGCGCATTTGGGTCTTGTAACACGTTATTGGTTGCTATAGAGCTAGGCACAGTGCCGGATAGGTTTTGACTGAAATTAACCCCGCTAGCGCTCATGACCGGACCGGAAAAAAATAAGTCGTTTTCGCTGTCGGTATAGCTTAAGTCGCTACTCAGTTTAAATTTATGGTTTTGCCAACTGCCGCCTATCGCGCCTTGTTTGGTTCTATCAACGGTATCACGTGCAAAGCTTAGTTGTGAGGCGCTTGCGTTTAACCAATCAATAGACTGTAGATTTTGGCTGCCGGGAAATACCTTGGCCGAGCCAGCGCTAAACGCAGGTAAGCCTGAGCTTAGCGCATTGCTTTCACTGAGGGGGAATAAATTGAGTTGATAAGAATCTTGTGTCGTTTTAAATTCGGTGTAATTGGCTTCGGCGTATAAATCCCAGTGGTCATTAGGTTGCCATTGCAAGACGATGTTGCCAGAACTGCGCACACGTGTTCCCTGGCTTAAGGTTTCTGATGAGCCGTTCGGTGCATACACGGTTTGTCCTGCGATTAAATCGTTACGCCCCACCGGGTTAGCAGCACTGGCTTGATCTTCGCGGAAGGCACGGCGCTGATAGACCACGTTGACGAGTGCGCCGATTTTGCCAAAACGCTCGGATTGCCAGTAATCGCTTAACAAGCCTGAAACTTGAGGTTCAGCGGCATTGGCTAAATCCGCATGTGCGCCTCTGACATTAACGACGATTTCGCGTCCAGCAAAATCAAACGGTCTATGGCTGCGTAAATTTACCGTACCGCCGACACCACCTTCGATTAAGTCCGGGGTAGCTGTTTTGTATACATCGATACCGGCTAATAATTCGGCTGGTATATCGGCATAATCTAAATTACGGCCATTGCCAGCGGTAAACATTTCCCGACCATTAAACAAGGTTTCTACTTGGGTTAAGCCTCGGATTTGAATCACCGAGCCTTCGCCTCGGTCTCGGGTTATTTGCACGCCGGTAATGCGTTGTATCGCATCGCTGACGTTGTAATCGGGTAATTTGTTAATCGTGTTAGCGGTGACAGAATCGACGATTTCTATATGTTCTTGCTTAATCATCAAGGCATTTTCTAAGCTAATACGATTGCCTAAAATAAATACCGTGTCGAATTCGGGCAGGTTGCTGTCCGGATTAATGCTTTCGGCGGGCGGTTTGTCAGCGCTGTAACTATCGACAACAACTGCAAACAAGAGTGTGAAAATAATGCTTTGTTGGGTTGGTTTCATAATATCCTCTCATGGTGCACCTGTTGATTGATAATTATTCTTATTAACTTAGTTTTTTGGGGTGAGTGGCGTTAACAATGGCTAACAGCCGCTTAACTAAAAGCACTAAATTAGTATCATTAGCAAGAGCTTTCCTAAGCGAATCAGCACTTGAGGCTATTAAAACCGTTATACGCAGTTAGCGTAATTAGTCCGCTTGAGAACTTTTTTATTAAGCCGGTTGAAATAGCAATATGCGTTAATTCTGCAAAACTTGCAACATGTAATTTGGATTTTATTTGGGTGGCGTAATTGGCGACGGTTTTATACCCTAAACAGAGTTCAGCAGCGATTTTTTGTGTGGTTAAGCCTTTGGCTAATAACAGAAAAATATCAAACTCGCGTGGACTTAGTTGAGCTAATAGGGATTTGTAGCCATCGGCAGGCAGTTGTTGTGCTGTCGCTAACAAGCCTTGTTCAACATAAGCGCCACCTTTAGCGATAGCTTGTATTGCTGACACTAAAATATCGGGCGCACTGCTTTTACTGATATAGCCTTTCGCGCCAGCAGCTAACGCACGGTTAACGTACACGGCTTCGTTGTGTACGCTAAAGACTAAGACTTTAGCGTTGGCATCTCGGCTTATTAATCTTCTTAAGGTCTCTAAGCCACCGATACCTGGCATGGACAAATCTAACACAACGACATCCGGTGACAGCTTTTGGTATAACTGGCAAGCACTTTCGCCACGTTCAGCTTCACCGGCGACTTCAATATGGTCGGTGGTGGCTAATAACAATCTAAAACCCGCTCTGACAATCGCGTGGTCATCGACGAGTAATACGTTAATTTTGTTGTTGCTCATAAACATTTCAGCATTAAAACTTATTTGATAAATGGCTACTCACTCTAGTTGGGACAGGGTATTTAGGGTGGCAGAAAACTGCTCCTCGGCAATAGCTCCTGCATTGCTCTACCTCCTGCGTCCTGCAGTCGTGCGTTTTCTGCATTCACCACATCCTTGTGGTTCCAGGTGTTGGCTGCATGGATGCTGCCACCAAGCCTACAGGGATGTATTTACGGCGT
>NZ_LAJX01000122.1 GCF_000963695.1 Methylocucumis oryzae | reverse complement strand
GCGATGGCAGGCGCAAAAGTTGACGATACTACCCATCACACCTTATTCACCGGAGCTGAATTTGATAGAAATACTCTGGCGGAAAATAAAGTACGAGTGGATGCCTTTTTCTGCTTACGACTCTTTATTTATCTCTCAAGCAAAACCTATTCGATATTCTCGCCAATATCGGCAAAGGTTACCGCATCGAATTCGCTTGAAACAATGTTAAAAGATTTTTGCACGACTACTTACGTGGATAGTACAGCATCCAAAATTAGAAATTTTTTAAAATATGACACCTTAAGCAGAACCTGTATCATTAGAGTAAAAAATGAATAATAATCATATTGTTAGCATTGTCATACCAGTTAAAAACGGTATGCCTCACATGTCAGAGACCTTGGGATCTGTTAACAAGCAAACCTACAAATTCATAGAAATCATAGTCGTTGATGACGGCTCAACAGACGACACTGTTAGTTTTATAAAACTAAACTATCCAAATGTGTTTTTAATTCAAAATACATCAGGGAATCATGGGGCGCCTGTATGTAGAAATATAGGAACAAATCATGCGATGGGTGAGTTCATCATTTTTTTAGACGCCGACGACTTGTTGCATCCCGACTGTGTACAGCAGCGGGTAAGCGCATTTACTGATAATATGAATCTTGACTTCATCGTTTTTCAATGTGAATTATTTAAAAATACAGTTGGCGATTTAGGGGTGTATTGGAATTATTTTTCAGATGAGAATGACCTCGATAGGTTTATTAGAGTTGATACCCCATGGCATACATCCTCCCCTATATGGAAAAAACAAAGCATAATTAAAATAAATGGCTGGGATGAAAGTGCTATATCTTGGCAAGATTGGGAGTTTCATATCAGAGCTATTGCTTATGGATTAAATTACATAAAGGTACCTATTGTTAATAGTTATTATCGTAAGTTTGTGGAAGGATCAATTAGTAGCCTTGATAACACAATAGAAAGAAAACTCTATTTTGCTCTGCTCTATAAAAAAATTATTGGGTATTTACGGGATTACAGATGTGACACTCTTATGCGCCAAAATTATTTGCTAGGTATGTTTTTTAAGCTTGCTTATCTTTGCATTATAGAAAATACAGTTACTGATTCTATATATATTTTGAAGGTAGCAGTAAGATCTGGCTTATTAGACAGTAAAAGGTTTTATATTTCGTTTTTTTCAATATTCGCATATGCAAAATATAACAATCGGTTAACACGTAAACTTGCCTGGCTTTCATTGCCTGAAATGTACTTTTATTCTGCATCCTCGAGAAGCTTTTTACAATGTTCAGAAACTTTGGTTGAGAAATAAAAAATAACTGCCCATTGCTCTAAATAAGCGGGTAATTACTCAAATTCTTTTATTATGGTCTTGATTATGTCCCCTTTCATTTCGGTTATAATGCCTGTATACAACGCTGAACGTTATGTTGCAAAGGCTGTTGAAAGTATATTAAATCAAACATTTTCAGACTTTGAATTCATTATTATCAATGATGGATCAAAAGATAAATCGCTAAAAATACTTGAAAAATATGCCAAAAAAGACAATCGCATACGGTTAATTAGCAGAGAAAATCGAGGATTGGTTAAAACCTTAAATGAAGGACTCATGCTCGCGAAAGCGCCCTTAATAGCCCGTATGGATGCTGATGATATTTCATTTTTAAACCGCTTTGAGTTGCAAGCACAGTTTTTATTACAGCAACCTGAAGTTGTATGCGTAGGTGGCTACACTGAAATAATAGATAAAAACAGCAGGGAGCTAACTTTGTTAACAATGCCGCTAGAGGATTGCAACATTCAGGATTTACTGTTGCGAGGCCATGTATCAATAAGTCATCCTACAGTCATGTACCGTAAAGATGCAGTATTTGCTATTGGTAGATACAGAGAGAATTTTATTGCAGCAGAAGATTTAGATCTTTGGTTACGACTTGGAGAAATAGGAAAGCTAGCGAACTTACCACACCCTCTTATTAAGTATAGAATGCTATCTTCCTCAGTAAGTAGTCAAAACTCAGGCGTACAAAAAAAATCTGCTCACATGGCCTGTGTCGAAGCATGGCAGCGACGAAATGTAATTTATAACTTTGAATTTGATGTATGGCGACCAAATAATGAAAAAAAATCTAAACATAAGTATTATCTTAAATTCGGATGGTGGGCGTTTTAATTATCAACAAAGAATTACCGCAGTGTTTTATTCTTTTAAAGCAATTTGGCTGATTCCTTGGTGTAAGGATAGTTGGTTACTTTTGATCTGTGCTTTAATGAAGCCGTTACCAAAAAAGATTACTTATACCTTTCCTTGTAAATAATTAAGTTATATATGGCAGAAGTTTCTGTAATAATGCCTGCTCGGAATTGCGAAGCATTCATCGGCGATGCTATTAATTCAGTTCTGAACCAGTCTTTTAGCGACCTAGAGCTAATTATTATTGATGATCAATCAGAAGATAGCTCTAGAGCAATAGCTGAAGAAATAAAAGATAAAAGAATTAAAATAGTCAATGGTAGTTTGAAAGGAATTGCATCTGCAAAAAATCAGGGCTTGGAGATCGCTTCAGGTAAATTTTTAATGTTTTGTGATGCAGATGATTTATTTATGCAAAACTCTGTCGAAAAATTAATATCTTTCCTTAACCAAAATTCTGATATTGGCGCTGTGTGTGCCCAATTCAATTTAATGGATTACCAAGGCAGCACTATTGTGAGTCTCAATCAACCTGACTTTCGCCATGAGATTACTGATAAATTACTCGAAGGAAATACTCTAACTCATTTATGTACATTCTGTGTTAGGAGCGAATTTGTAAAAAAAATCGAAGGGTTCAGGGATTTTTTTGTTACTGCAGAAGACATTGATTTTCAGCTACGGTTAGCTGAAGTGTGTAAAATTGTTTATATTCCTATTGCAACTTATTTATATAGGTTACATAACTCATCTATTACTCATATTCAGTCATCGTCCAGAAAAGAGTTTTACGAAAAAACAGCAAGATTATTTTCAGAACAACGAAAGTTGTCTGGGGCAGATGAGTTACAATTAGGTAGATTACCTAGCATTCCGATTGACGGACACGATCCATCTACAGATGCAAAAAAGACAATTACAAGGTGCGTTAATTGGTAACTCATGGTTATTACATAAACAAGGAAAAAAAATTGCGGCTTTAAAGATTGGCCTTAAAGCTTGTTTATTAGCTAATAATTTGATTGTATGGAAAAATTTTCTAATGTTATTTTTGAAATAAGGGCTAATTTAAAGCCCTTTAATAGAGTCTAACATTCATCGAATCTTTTTGGCAGTGATGCTCTTATTTGCTTGAATTTAAGACTTTCTAAATTTGCTTTTAAACTACTAGGAGAAAGCAATTTCTAATTGGTTTGCTTATACCATGCTAGGGCTTTGGCCCATCATTGCTATATGGTTATATCGGTCAAAATCAGCTACTGAAGCAACGCTTTGGACTGTTATGGGCGGACACATGTTTTTACCGACCAGAACAGAAGTGGATTTACCATTTATTCCCGCATTAGATAAACAGTCTATTGCTGCGCTATCAGCCTTTTTAGTTTGCCGCTTTATTGTTGGAAGACAAATACCTCTATGGAGCAAAAATAAATCGCTGGCATTTCTATTGTTGTTATTCGTGATAGGTCCTTTTTTTACTGCCGAACTAAATGGCGATCAGATTTTGATTGGTGGTATTATTTTACCTGGTTTGACGCACTATGACGCATTATCTACGGTTATTAATCAAATAATTATTGTGCTACCGTTTTTTTTGGGAAAAGAGTTGTTCAAAACACACCAGGACCAGTTATCACTATTTAAAGTATTGGTTGTCTGTGGGTTGCTTTATTCTATTTTTATTCTTTACGAAGTCAGAATGAGTCCGCAATTACATAAAATGGTCTACGGTTTTTTCCCACATAGCTTTGGTCAACAAGTGCGCTTTGGAGGGTTTAGACCGGTTGTATTTATGACACATGGTTTATGGGTAGCGATATTTATTGTCGTAACGGTTATTGCAGCAACAGCTTTTTGCCGCTTAAATATTAAAACTTGGAGATTATCTGCTAATAAAACAACTTATTATTTATTAATAATATTGGTTTTATGTAAAAGCGTTGCCTCTATTGTCTACGGTTTTGTCTCTTTTTTGCTAATTCGAATGACTTCCTTCAAAATACAATTGATTACAGCAAGACTACTTGTGATTATCGCATTGTTATATCCTGTTCTATCTATTATGAATATGGTTCCTCATAAAGAGCTAGTTAGTTTTGCAAGTGACTTCGATGCTGAGCGTGCTCAATCGTTAGATTTTCGATTTCAGAACGAATTGATTTTTGCTTGCCCATGCAAAAAAAGGCTTATTTGGGGCTGGGGTGGGTGGAATAGAAATAGAGTTTACAATGAAGAAACAGAAAAAGGCGAGAGTACAGCTGATGGGCAATGGATTCAAACTGTAGGAACGTATGGCTTAGCGGGTTTTTTGGCTCAATTCGGCTTATTAACATTACCCGTAATTATGGTTACTTCAGGATTTCAGCGAATACGCGAGGAAAATGAAAAAATTGTCATGGCGGCTCATACAATGCTTGTCAGTTTTTTAATCATCGACCAAATTCCAAATAGCACCTTAGAGCCATGGATTTGGCTGATAGTGGGGGTGTTATTCGGGCGAGCAGAGTTTATTAATAAATCTCAACAGCTTAGCAACGTTAATGACTATAAATTATCTTAATGAGAATAACATTCATCGTTCCTAGCCTTAATGTAACAGGAGGGCTTAGAGTTATATCCATCTACGCGACTTACTTAAGCAAGCAAGGCCATAGCGTTACTGTTATTTCACCCAGCGCGCCAATGCTTAGATTACAAGATCAGGTAAAGTCCTTAGCAAAAAATCGGCAATTACTAAAAAATAAGTTCGATACCACTTTTTTTAATCAGGCAACCTATGAAGTAAATATTATAGAAAACAGCAACCATGTATCAACTAAAGACGTACCTGACGCTGATATAGTAATTGCTACCTTTTGGAATACGGCAGAATGGATAGCTGAATTTCCAGCTAGTAAAGGCAAAAAAGTTTATTTTCTACAGCATTATGAAATACATCCCTGGTTACCTATAGAGCGTGTTAAAGCAACCTTGCGATTACCTTATAGAAAAATTGCGGTTGCGTCGTGGATTGCTGACATTATGAATAAGGAGTATGGCGATTCTGACGTCGCTGTTGTGCCTAATGGCGTCGATCCGAATTTATTTTTTGCTACAGAACGCATAAAACAAAATAAACCAACGATTGGCTTTATGTACAGCAAACGTGAATTTAAAGGCTGTGATCTCGCAATAGAAGCCTTTAATAGAGCGCAAGCGCAAATAACTGATTTGCAATTAGTGGTCTTTGGCCCGGAAAACAATATAGAAAAGCAATTGCCTAATCAAAGTCAATATTTTTATCGCCCAGCTCAAGATAAGTTACGGGAGATTTACGCTTTATGCGATGCATGGTTATTTTCTAGCCGCACAGAAGGTTTTGGTTTGCCGATTCTTGAAGCGATGGCCTGTCATACTCCTGTCATTGGAACGCATTGCGGGGCAGCCCCTGATATTATTACGCGCGAAAATGGTAGGTTGATACCGATTGACGATATTGACGCGATGACCTCATGCATTAGTGAAATTGTTTCCTTAACTCCGCAAGAATGGCTTAGAATGTCAACATTGGCATACGAAACATCAACAAAGTGGCATTGGCAACATTCATGCAATCTCTTTGAGCAAAATTTATTTAAGTTCCTAGAAGAGGCTCAATAAACCTCAGCACTGATTTTTAGAAGGCAACACATTGGAAAATCATCAGTTAATTTTTATTTGCGGTGCGCTACGTTCAGGGTCAACCATGTTGCGACTCATGTTAGATCATCATCCAAACATAGTTAATCCTGGAGAATTCGATTTTTTATTTGATTACATGTATGAAGATGGTAGTTTTCCCTCTACGGACAAACTTTTGCGAGTCGCTAAAACTCAATCGCATTTTTAACGCAAAAAATTTTATCTATCAATAACGCTTTAAACGCCGAAGAGTTAATCAAATCGTTTGTTCAGCAGCTATCTGCCGATAATCAAGTGTTGGCATTGAATATACATCGTCATTTTGAACGGATTCCTTATCTTTTTCCAAATGCTAAGTTTGTCCATTTATTACGCGACCCGCGCGATGTTGCAAAATCATGTATGGGCATGGGTTGGGCAGGTAATGTTTATTTTGGCGTCGATTTGTGGATGGCTACAGAGCAATCTTGGGATTTACTCACAACAAAAATTAAATCTGAACAAGTTATCACCTTACGCTATGAAGATATAGTTACACAACCAGAAGCAGAGCTAGCGCGGTTATGTGAATTTATCGGCGTTAGCTATGCGCCGTCCATGCTTGAATATGATAACGCGTCGACGTATGACAAACCGGATAGTAGCTTAGCGTGGCAATGGCGAAAAAAACTCACTGCAAAAGAAGTCGCATTAGTTGAAGCCAAAGCGCATAAACTTATATCTACACGTCACTACGAAGTTATCAATAGCACTCCTTACCAACCTAATGCGTTCGAGAAACTAGCGTTACTAGTTCAAAACAAATGGTTTAAATTAAAACATGGGCTGCAACGCTACGGTTTTGTATTATTTTTCGGCGAAAAATTAACAAAATTGCTTGGCTTAACAACATTGCATAAACAATATATACAAGATAAAAACGCTATAGATATTAAACACCTAAAATGAGTTTACCAAAACATGAGCTAGCGATTGTTATTGTTAATTATCGTACTCCACAGTTAGTCATAGACTGCTTAGAGTCATTTAAAGAAGCAATAACGCGTTTAAATGCTGTTGTTATCATAGTCGATAATTGCTCCGGTGATAATTCGACGACTGTGATAGAACAGTGGTTACAAACGCAAACGATGAGAACTGCTTATCGGTTAATTAAATCAGAGGTTAATCACGGTTTTGCCAGCGGCAATAACATAGGTATTCAAGCTGTTAACGCCAATTATTATTTATTGCTGAACAGCGACACCTTAATTAGAGCAGATGCTATTGAGGTCTTATTAGCATTTATCAAACAACAACCTGATATTGGCATAGTAGCACCTAGACTTGAGTGGCCAGATGCTTTAGCACAGGAAAGCTGTTTTAATTTCCACACACCTATTAGCGAGTTTGTTTCCGCCGCCAAAACAAGTATTTTTAGCAAAATGTTTCGGCGTTTTATTGTTGCGCAACCCGTCTCGGACATCGTTAATCTCTATGATTGGGTAAGTTTTGCATGTGTCTTAATCAATGCCAAAGTATTTGAGGAGATAGGTCTTTTAGATGAGGGCTACTTTATGTATTTTGAAGATGTGGAATTTTGCTGGCGCGTCAAAAAAATCCGGTTGGAAAATTGCTTACCAACCCTTAGCGCATGTAGTGCATTTACGCGGTGGTAGCTCGCCGTTAAAAAAACAAGCTAAGCTGCGTAAACGTTTACCGCGCTATTTTTATGAATCGCGCACTCGCTTTTTCTTTCAAAGCTATGGCTGGCTAGGCTTAATCACTGCAAATATGCTTTGGGCTTTCGGTATGTTAGTCACTAAAATGCGTGGCGTTGTTTCACCAACGTATGAAACTAATATTGCTGAGCAACAATGGCGAGATATTTGGATAAATTTTAGCCAACCTTTGCGTTCTTACATCCATCCCGACGATTATGGCAAAACCTGATTTCATTATTATAGGTGCAATGAAATGTGCGACTAGCACATTACATGGTCAACTCGCCCAACAAGCGGGGATTTTTATGACAACCCCAAAAGAACCTAATTTTTTTAGCGATGATGAGCATTATCAACGCGGATTTGCTTGGTATGAGTCATTATTTGATGGAGCGAATCCAGGTGATTTGTGTGGTGAATCCAGTACCCACTACACCAAACTACCTGATTATCCATATTGCGTTGAACGCTTAGCGGCATATTTACCAAATGTAAAATTGATTTATGTGATGCGTCATCCCATAGATCGGTTAGTTTCTCACTATATTCACCAATGGTCGCAAAGCCAATTTACTGGCGATATTAACTACTGCGTTGACCATTATCCCGAGCTAATTGCTTATAGTTGTTACGCAAAACAACTTAAGCCTTATTTAGAAGCATTTGGCAGTGATGCGATTTTGCCAGTATTTTTTGAAGCAATTAAAGCGAATCCTGAGCAACAATTATCGCGCATCGCTCAATTTATAGGCTATCAACACGAGGTTGTTTGGCAACACAATTTAGCCCCAGAAAATATATCGCAAGAGAGAATCCGTAAATTTCCTGGCTACCAATGGCTAATAGAATCCAAATTAATGTCAACACTAAGACGTGCGCTAGTGCCAGAATCTATTAGGGATAAAGTTAAAAAAAACTTAACCATGCAGCAACGACCTGAATTAGATTCTGCCCACCTAGCTCGACTTACACAGTGTTTCAATGAAGATTTATTACAATTGGGCGATTGGTTAGATTTGGAGATTAATTGCGCTAATTTTCAGGTTGTTGCTCAATTCGACTCACCTCGCTTGATAAGCGGGTATCAACGGTAAGGTTTACTATGTTTTCAAGAAGGCTTTTTTTGCGTCGTTTAATGTCCTGCTTTGTTTGTGCTGGATTCTCTGGTTTTGCCCTTGCTGATAAAATCTCTCTACCCGAGCAAACTCAGGCATCAGATTTTATTATCATTAATGGTTGGGTATTACTTAAGTCAGATTTGGAGAGAACGTGATTATTAATCTAGCTGAAAATCCAAAATCAATAACGACCTCCGGCTATGATGTATGCATTGCAGGCGCTGGTGCTGCTGGCATTACCTTAGCAATATACTTAGGACGCGCCGGGAAAAAAGTCGCGCTATTAGAAGGTGGCGACCAAGAATACACCGACCAATCTATGGATATATATAAGGGAAATAATACCGGTATTGAATATTGGGGCTTAGAAAGGTGTCGCTTAAGATATTTAGGCGGAACAACAAATCATTGGGCTGGCCGCTGCAAACCGCTAGATGACGTTGACTTTATGCAAAGAGACTTTTTTGGCTTGCCTGGCTGGCCTATTAATCGTAGCGACTTAGAGACTTTTGAAAAAGAAGCCAAGGTTGTTTTAGATATTGATAAGGATTTTGATGCACCGGATATTCCTAATTGGAGTTCAGAACGATTTATTCCAGATCGTATTGCAAGAAGTGCACCTACACGTTTTGGGACTAAGTTTTATGACGAACTAGAAAAATCTAGCCATATTACATTATTCATCAACGCTAACTTGACCGACATCCGCTTAGATAAAGATTTATCGACGGTCACCGAGTTCGTTATTAAAAACTATGGAAACCAGGACTTTAGATTTAGTGGTAAAAACTTTATTATCGCATTAGGTGCAATTGAAAATGCGAGATTGTTGTTAAACTGCGATAGCCAAATTAAAAGCGGTATAGGTAATCATTCTGATTTTGTCGGTCGTTGCTTTATGGAGCACTTTAATGTCGATTTAGGCATGTTTGCCGGCAATAAAAAATATTTAGAGGCGGCGGGAACAACAAGTTTTTGCACCAGTAGTGCTTTCTCCTTAGAACACAAAATTGGTAATGCCAATGTTTCTATGAGCGTGTCAACGGCACCTGGCGTAAGTGGTGGGCGCTCGAAAGCAGTGAAAAAGTTTGTTAGAGATAGCATTTGTCAATGGCAGACGCTATCTGAATTATCTAAAAAAATTCGTTTACTTTCATTGCCCTGGCGATGGTGTTATAGGTACGCTTATTGAGCAAGCGCCAAACAAAGATAGCAGAGTAACCTTAGCCAAAGAAACCGACAGCTTAGGCTTGCGCCGAGTAAATCTTGGTTTCAATATTAACGAATTAGACAAAAAAACTATAAGAGTGATTGCACTAGAATTAGCTAAAGACTTTGCACTCAATGACTTTGGCCGTGTCAAATTAGCCCCCTATATTTTAGATACTAGCGTGGACATTCCCGTTGGCCATCATTGCCACCATATGGGTACCACTCGAATGTCTGAATCGCCAGATTACGGTGTTGTCGATAAAAATTGTAAAGTATTTAATACTGAAAATCTTTATGTGGGTGGTAGTGGTGTTTTTGCAACCAGTGGCGGTGCTAACCCAACATTTACCATTGTTGAGTTAGCCTTAAGACTCGCCCAACATTTATCATAGCTTATATGAATGATGCGGCTAGTGAAAAGCCTCTTAACATGGCGTACTTGTTAAACAACACAGGCGCTGTTGTTATTGGTCGAAATGAAGGTGAACGCCTACAAATTTGTTTACGATCACTGATTACCAAGTTAGACAAGGTAGTATATGTAGACTCAGGCTCAACCGATACGAGTGTTGACTTTGCTAAAGGGCTAGGACTTCATGTAATAGAACTGGACTTATCGACTCCTTTTACTGCTGCTAGAGCAAGAAATGAGGGCTTTAAGTTTATAACGACTCAGTATCCTAAGCTGCTGTTTGTGCAATTTATTGACGGTGATTGTGAGCTTGTCTCTTCTTGGTTGAATATTGCCACTCATTTTCTATATGAACACCCTAATTATGCAGTTGTCTGTGGCCGCCGTCAGGAGCGTTACCCTGAGCGCTCTATCTATAATCAATTATGCGATATGGAATGGGATACACTTATTGGCGATGCAGATGCATGTGGTGGTGATGCATTAATAAGAGTTAGTTCTTTTTCCGATGCTGGTGGTTATAATAATTTACTAATTGCGGGTGAAGAACCTGAATTGTGTTTTAGATTGCGCCAACTGGGCTGGAAGATTTACCGTTTGGATCAAAATATGACATTGCATGATGCGGCAATGAATCATTTTCGGCAATGGTGGATGCGTAGCGTGAGGTCAGGCCATGCTTTTGCTGAAAGTATGAGTATATACGGTGATAAAGAAAAATATTTATTTAAAGAAACTCGAAGCATTTTTTTTTGGGCTGGCTTATTACCTATATTAATTATTATTTTAAGTTTGTTTAATACATCATTTATGATGTTATTCGTTGCGTATCCTTTGCAAATAGGTAGAATGTTTTTAAGAAACGATAAAAAATATGAGTCCTATAATTTACGTTTTTACTACAGTTTTTTTGTATTATTGGCGAGATTTCCACAAATAGTTGGCGCTATAAAATTTTATTGTTCAACTATTAATCGAAATCAGTCCAGTATTATTGAATATAAATAGGTTAGGCAGTAAAGATAGCGTTAGTTTTCATTATACGCGCCCCAAAAGCCTAGCAATATTAACAGCTCGTCTCGTGCGCCATTGGCTATTTGTGGTTAATACAGGCGTTGGTGCATAAATAAAGCTATTGTAAAACAATCGGTTGTAGACTGGGACTTGCCTTGTTTCTCTGGTTTTTAGCTATAAAAAATCGGCGGCATTGAAAAATGCAACTGTCGATGTCTATTAAAATCAATTACTTACAATCCTGATTTATGCACCAACGCCGTTAATACATAAAATTGAGTCATAGCTGCAAATTGTTGTGTTTGAATTTAAATAAATTTTATCTGTCTCTCAAATAGTTATTACTCGAAGTTCAAGTTTTATTAACTTGTCTACAACTAACCCAGATAAATCAATGTATTTTCATCGACGACAGTAGTTACAACATAAAAACGTGAATAGCAGTAAGTCCTAGTTTAGCAAGGTTCTCTCAAATCAAGAATTAAAAACTTGAACATCGAGTATTATCAAATCTTTGATAGTTTATATTTTCATTTTAAGGGCTTACGTAATATATAAAGAAAGGGCGTCTGGATTTTACGATATTTAACAGATTGAGAGAAATTAATATGAAAGCAACTAGTTTATTACAGTTAGGTTATAAGCATGCAAGAAACGATATTTTGGAAGAAATTTACCTTAATACAGGAATTGATAAAGTAAAACCTGTAGTGATTTATGGAATCGTGAACGAAAGATGCAATTACAAATGCAGATATTGTGAATATTGGAGGTTGCCTAAATATCAAGATGAATTATCCATACAAGAATGGAAAGATGCATTAACAAGCCTTCACGACTATATAGGAAGTTTTCACATAGAGTTTTCAGGCGGAGAGCCTTTTATAAAAAAGGATTTTATCGAGTTGCTTGAATTTTGTCATCATAAGGGATTGAAATGGGGAGTTACCACTAACGGCTCAGGCCTCACAAAATCTATAGTTGAACGAGTAGTCGCAGCACAACCTTTTAATATAAATATCTCTATGGATGCACATATTGCAGAGATTCATGATTATGTCAGAGGTATTCCTGGGTCATTAGAGAGAATTACTAAACAACTAAAAATGTTGATTGAAGAAAGAAATAAAAAAAATCAGACATTTCCAATAACGATAAAACCAGTCGTTCATGCATCGAACTTACATATTCTTCATGAAATTCCAAAATGGGCGCAAGCTTTAGGCGCAACTGCAGTAAATTTTCAACCAATTGACCGTTGGACAGATGAAACTTATAGCGAACTATGGGTAAATGAGGATCGCTTTTCAGAATTACAAACTGTTGTTGAGAATTTGTTAGAGCAAAAAAAAGCGGGCATGCCTATTTTGAACAGCGAGACCACATTAAAGCTATGGCCTGCGCATTTTAGAGAAGAAAAAGCGCCTTCAACCGTGGGGGCATGCCGCGTTGGATTAAGGAACTACTTTATTCGTACAAATGGTGATGTTGAAGTGTGTTGGTATTATTCTCCTATTGGAAATGTAAAAAGACAAACTGCGCGAGAAATATGGGAAAGTGAAGACGCGCGTCTTAGACGAAAAGAAACTACTTCATGCGACCGTCTTTGCTTGTTTACATGCTTATCTCAAAAAACTATTTTGGATAAAGCAAAAATGGCTTTTACATTGCTCAAAAACTAAAAATTTTTGTACGTTTCATTATGGTGAGCGTATATTGAATAATTAGCTACTTTATTTTTCTAATTAATATATGAAATCTCAATTTCGTCGTTTGCGGATTGGTTATTTAATAAATCAATATCCAGCAGTAAGCCATACATTTATTAGACGCGAAATCCGAGAACTAGAACGTCGGGGACATGACGTTCACAGGTTTTCAATGCGGAAACCAACAACCCCTCCAATAGACCCTTTAGATAAAGAAGAATTTGCTAAAACTTTTTTTTTCATTCTAAACCAAAAAAATTAAAGTTTCTATCTGCTATTATTCGAATATTAATTATTAGTCCTAAGCGTTTTTTTACTGCAATCCATGCAACATTGAAGTTAGCTAGCCGAAGTGATCGCGGCTTCATAAGGCATGTTGCTTACTTAGCTGAAGCCACATTGTTATTACAAGAGCTTCGTGAACGTAAAATCGAGCATTTACATATGCACTTTGGCACAAACTCAGCTTGTGTAGGTTTGCTATGCCGTTATTTAGGCGGTCCTTCGTATAGTATAACTATACATGGCCCCGAAGAGTTTGACGCACCTTTAGGCCTTAGTCTTGCTGATAAAATTTCTGCCTCAGCATTTGTTTTGGCCATAAGTGATTTTGGAAGCTCTCAAATTCGCCGATGGATTCCACTAAGTGAGTGGAAAAAAAGTAAATATTATACATTGTACCGTAGGCGAAAATTACGTCGAAGCAGCGATGCCTATTGACCCAACCTCAAATATTATTACTTGTGTAGCTCGATTGAATGAGCAGAAGGGACATGGGGTGCTTTTAGATGGCTTTGAAAAAGCGGTTAAATCTGGAGTTGATGCCAGACTCGTATTATGTGGTGATGGAGAGCTTAGGTACGCATTAGAGAAAATTATTAAAGAAAAGCAACTGGAAAATTATGTTGAAATTACTGGTTGGATAGATGAAACTGAAGTGCGTCGCCGCTTGCAGCAATCACGAGCTCTTGTTCTTCCTAGTTTCGCAGAAGGTCTTCCGGTTGTTATTATGGAAGCTTTTGCTTTAGGACGCCCAGTAATTAGCACTAAAATTGCTGGTATCCCTGAGCTTGTTCAGCATGGCGTCAACGGTTGGCTAATTACAGCGGGACGCTCCGATCAACTAGCTGACGCAATTAGTGAAGTTATGTCTACACCAATATCCACACTGGAAGCTATGGCTAATTTAGGTCGAGAAGCTGTTTTGCAGCACCATAATACTTTTATAGAAGGACAAAAACTTGAACAGCTATTTCTTTCCGTAATAGGAGATTGATAAAACATGTGCGGAATAGCAGGTGCAATTGGGTGGATTGAAGAAGAAATTAATCATGCAGTGAATAAAATGAGTCTTAACATAGGGCATCGCGGCCCAGATAGCCATGGATTCTGGTGTACAGGTGTTGAGGGTTTTGGTGCAGCTTTAGCACACCGTCGTCTTTCGATAATTGATTTAACTCCAGCAGGCCATCAACCAATGGTTGACGCTGAAACAGGTAATGTAATTGTTTTTAACGGAGAAATTTATAATTATCAAGAAATTTCGAGGCAGCTTCATTCTTTAGGACAACCATTGCATACGGCAAGTGATACTGAGGTTATTCTCGCCGCCTATCGACAATGGGGAATCGATTGCATTCAATATTTACGAGGAATGTTTGCCTTTGTGATTTTTAACCCAACAAATCGTCAAGCACTGTTTGTTCGTGATCGCTTGGGTATAAAACCACTTTATTGGTGTGAAGTTCGAGCTTCAATTGGATGTCGAGTAATTTTATTTGCATCTGAAGTAAGAGCCATATTAAATACCGGTTTAATACCTCGTCAACTAAGCCAATCAGCACTTTCTACTTTTATGTGGAATGGTTTTGTTGTTGGCAATCAAACAATTATTAAAGATATTCATTTGTTCCCCCCTGGTTCTTTAGCTCTTATTGACGCTAAAAATCCAGAAGTTCTTACTAAACAATATTGGAAACTACCTTTACCAAAAAACTACGTTTCTAATGGAACGGATCAAGTTCGTAGCGAGCTAGAAAATGTTGCTAAACTTCATCTGATTAGTGATGTTCCCGTAGGCGTATTTTTATCAGGAGGAATTGACTCAAGCGCAATTGCATCGCTAGTAACTAAGGTTAATGGTGCTGATTCCATTAAAACCTACAATATCTCCTTTGAAGAAAGCGATTTTGATGAATCTAAGTATGCACGACAAATTACTGAATATCTTAAAACAGAGCATGTTGAACTCAAACTTACACAACAAGATTTTGTTACTTGCTTACCTAAAGCACTATCATCTATCGACCAACCTACGTTTGACGCAATCAATACTTATGTAGTAAGCAACCTTGTTCGAGAACATGGATTAAAAGTGGCTATAGCAGGGACTGGAGGAGATGAATTGTTTGGTGGTTACCGGACATTCGTAGAACTTCCAAAACTGCAAAAATTGGCTCGGAGTATGAAGCATATTCCTAAACCGCTTATTATGTATTTATCACAGATAATGTGTCAGTTAATGGTAGGTGGAATAGGTGCAGTGCCGCCTCAGACGAGATGGGGAAAACTAGGAGATGCTTTAGTCTCAAAAGGGGATCTTCTTCAGCTTTACCAAACAGCATACGGAATTTTTTCAAATGATTTTTATCAGCAACTTTTTGAACCAGATACTCAATCAACAAAATTAGGTTTACCAACTGAATTTTTCGATAGTCTTGAAACTTCTGCTAAAAACGTTTCCACGCTTGAAACAATATCTATATTTGAAACCTCTATTTTTTTAACCGAACGTTTATTGCGCGACACTGATGCAGCCAGTATGAAGGTTGCACTAGAAGTTCGTGTACCGTTTCTTGATCATATACTAATAGAACAAATTTCAAAATTAGCACCTAATACTCGCTATCAAAATCCTGGCAGCAAAGGGTTGCTTCGTGAGCTTGCACTTTCTGATATTAATCCTTCAGTTTTTAATCGCCCTAAATCCGGTTTTGTTTTACCGTTAGACGTTTTGGTGTCGCACTACATTACGAAACGAAGTCAATGCCATATTTAATGATTCTGCTCTTTGTAATCGCGTGGGAATTCGCCAGAATGTTCTACTTCGCCTTTGGAGCGCCTTCGAAAGAGGTATGCCTGGCTTATATTGGTCACGTATATGGGCTATTTATATCCTTCTTTGGTGGTGCCGCGAATATGATGTAGCACTTTGAATTTAAATTTTTTATTTAGATGTTTTATTATGATTGAGAATGAACACATTGATTGGAGCATTCCGATGTGGGATAGAGAAAAACCAAGACGTTTTTTGGGATCCAAGCAGAAAATTACTTAAATGCATTAGAGAATACCAATTGCTAAGGGCTTCAAAAAGTCCTATCAATGTACTCAGAGCTAAAATCTGTGTAATTCGGCATAGATTTTGGAGCGTAGTTACTGGAGCAGAAATAGACTTATCGTGTCAAATTGGAGGTGGGCTATTAATACCCCATCCAAATGGTATTGTGATACATCCCAAGTCTATAATTGGAGCTAATTGCCTAATTTTTCAACAGGTAACTCTTGGGGGCGCGGTTAATCTCGGTTTCCATGTCGATATTGGCGCTGGAGCTAAAATTCTGGGGCCTCTAAATATTGATAATCATGCTAGAATTGGTGCAAATGCCGTAGTCACAAAAGATGTTAATCAGGGTGAGACCGTTGTTGGTATACCCGCCAAGTTACTCATTTCTACCTCCAGTTAAACTGGAGCAGTTACATCTTTTTTTTCCCAGAACAACATCAGGGAATAGTGACTAAACCCTCCCGCCCCTCACTCGGTAATTT
>NZ_LAJX01000121.1 GCF_000963695.1 Methylocucumis oryzae | reverse complement strand
ATAGCGCCAGGGATGGCGTGTAGTAGGGCAACGCAGGAGCAATTGCCGAGGACGCCGTATATACATCCCTGTAGGCTTGGTGGCAGCATCCCTGCTGCCAACACCTGCACCCTGAATACCCTGCCCCACCTTACGTTGGTAGCTAAAAGAATTGTTTGTAACTCAACAGTGAGGTTGTTATGAAAAAGCTGATTTTATCGTTATGCGTATGGATGGGTGTTGCAACTATGCCAGCAGTGGCGTCGGCTGGTGGCTGGCATTACCACGGACACCATCATCCACCGGTTAAAGAGGTGGTTAAATATTACCCAAGACCGTATCGGGAAGTCATTCGTTATTATCCAAGACCTAGACCTGTGGTGACGTATGTACCTAGGCCAAGAGTATATTATGCTCCACCACCGCCACCGGTTTATTATGGTAGACCACAGTACAACGGTTACGCACCCCCTGGCACAGCAGGTTTAGCCGGTGGCGTTATCGGCGGTGTTGTCGGTTATGGTTTAGGTAATGGCGATCCATTAGCGACTGGAATTGGTGCTGCGGCAGGTGCCTATTTTGGTAATGAAATAGGGCGCTAAGTTTAATTATAGGTTGCTAGTATTAGTTTGATTGGTCGTCACAGGGAAGTGGCGACACTTGTAGTAAAGCTAAGGTCTTTTCAGGCATATTGGGACGGTCTGAATGCTCTAATCGTAAGCAAGCATCGTCATGCACAGCCGTCATAAAGTGTATTAGACGTAGCTCGCATTCGACTTTTTTCTTCCGGTGTTTGTGCTTCCCATAAGGTGTTTAACAGCTGTTTGGCATGATGATGAATCGTGAATGTCAATGCACTAGGCAAGTGCGCATAATGGGTTTGAATAGACATTTTTAATTGATCTAACGCTGATAAATAGTGTTGGTAGTCTTTAATATCTTGTTTGCATTTGGTTTTATGCATGAATAATTCCGCGTCATGTTGTTGTTTTAGCAACGCGAGTTCATGTTTTAACTGGGCATTTCTTTTTTTTTAGCTCTGCGCTTAACGCGTGTTCGGCTAAAATCCGGTCTTGTTTTAATTGCACTCTCTGTGGCTGGCGACTAAGTTGCCAGTGTAAGTGCTGGTCTTTTAGTGCATAAATCCAATCGATAACAGCGCGAGTTGAATCCTGTAAAATACTCATAGTTGTTTGTGTTTGGCGGTAATTTGTTGATGTAACGATAATAAGCCTATATCATCTAAGCGCTTTTGGTGATGCTTAATTTGCTGCTGCCAGAGTTGCCGCTCTTGTCGGCTCAGTTTAGGTTGTATGGTGTTTAATTCTTTATGTAATTGTCGCGCTAACTCGTTTATCTGTTTTTTATTATGCCGCGTCAGTAGGCGCTGCATTTTTAATTGATGAAAGTAATTGATTTGAGTTTTTTTTTAACTGCACTAAACGCGTTAAAGCTTCTTGCCGGTTTACTTGAAATAACCATTGTCGTTTGGTTTCTGCTGTAGGCAGAAAAAAAGTCTCTACTGTGATGCACTATTTTGACGATAACCGCGTAAATACTCAGTGCAATGAGTAGCATAAAAGCGGCTAAAAAAATCAGTAAGCCTATTCTCATCAATATTTCAGCACTGACGGGGTTCAGTCTTGTTAAGCTATAAGCCGAAATTAAAATAAGACTGGCAATCGCAGTGAATCCTAAACAAAGCCTTATAAGTATTCGAGTCATCGACGGTTATCTATTGTGTTTATTAGGTTAGCAACTGGTTTCCTACTGCATTAGCAGGTGCTATGCGTTATAATCGGGCGCTTGTTTGGTAAAGCTTAAATCATGGCTCAATTTTTTGAAATACATCCGAAAAATCCACAACCGCGTTTAATTCATCGTGCGGTCGAAATTATCCGCCAAGGCGGTGTGATTGCCTATCCCACTGATGCTTCTTATGCGTTGGCGTGTCATATTGGTGACAAACAAGCGTTAGACAGGATTAAGCGCATCCGTCAACTCGATGACAAGCATAATTTTACGTTGGTTTGTAAAGATTTAACGCAAGTTTCGACGTTCACTAAAATAGGCAACGACGCGTTTCGTTTAATTAAGGCGTTAACACCTGGACCTTTTACGTTTATTTTAGACGCAACTAAAGAAGTGCCGCGCCGGTTACAACATCCTAAGAAGAAAACCATAGGTATTCGCATACCCGACCATCCGGTTACGCTGGCTTTATTACGTGAGCTAGATGAAGCGTTGTTTAGCACTACGTTAATCTTACCCGGCGCCGATATGGGCTTATGCGATCCTTATGATATTCGTGAGCAATTAGAGCACGAATTAGATTTAGTGATAGATGCCGGTGTTATTGAGTCTGAAGCAACGACGATTATTGAGTTTACCGCTTCGGGTCCAGAAATTGTGCGTCAAGGCAAAGGTATTGCGAGCATGTTAAGCTCATAGGAGAACATGATGAATGATTTAACCTTAGTGCAGCGTATTGTTGTATGGATTTTGCCGGTTGTGTTTGCGATTACTGTGCATGAAGTTGCTCATGGTTGGACGGCTAGAAAATTCGGCGATAATACCGCTTATATGTTAGGGCGGTTAACGTTAAATCCGCTTAAACATATTGATTTATTTGGTACGATTTTATTGCCCGGCATGTTGTTATTAACCGGTACTGGATTTATTTTTGGTTGGGCCAAACCCGTACCCGTTGATGCACGTAATTTTAAGAAGCCGTTACACGATATGGCATTCGTGGCTGCAGCGGGACCTGTATCAAATTTATTAATGGCGTTAGGATGGGCGTTATTAGCTAGACTTGGCGTGGTTATTGGTGTAGAAGCGATTTCGACACCGTTAATTTACACAGGTATTGCCGGCATTTCGATTAACCTCGTGTTAGCGTTGATTAATTTATTGCCGATTCCGCCCTTAGATGGCAGCCGTATGTTAACCGGCTTATTACCGCCACGCTTAGCATGGCAATACAATCGCTTAGAGCCCTATGGCTTTTATATCTTATTGGCGATGCTGTATTTTAGAGTGTTAAACGTGTTGTTAGAAAAGCCCATGTATATTTGTCAAAATCTGTTTTTTTCTATTGCTGGTTTATAGTGATTGATACACGTGAAGAGGCGCCTGTTGTTGCTAAAGTGAATGGCGCACCGGTACATCAACTTCCTGAAGATTTGTATATTCCACCCGATGCTTTAGAAGTCTTTTTGGAGTTGTTTGAAGGGCCGTTAGATTTACTGTTATATTTAATTAAGAAGCAAAACTTAGATATTGTTAATATTCCGATTGCCCATATCACTGAGCAATATATGGAATATATCCATTTAATGGGGCAATTGAATATTGAGTTAGCGGCCGAATATTTAGTCATGGCGGCCTTATTAGCAGAAATTAAATCGCGCTTGTTATTGCCTAGACAGCCAGAGCTTGATGCAGATGAAGAAGACCCGAGAGTATTACTCATCCAGCGTTTACAAGAGTACGAGACGATTAAGCTAGCAGCGGAGCAAATAGAGCAGTTGCCTAGGTTAGAGCGCGATTGTTTTAGCGTCAGCGTTGATTTAGAAGCCTTAACCGTGCAAAAAATTCTACCCGATGTACCGTTACAAGAATTGATATTAGCGTTTCAAGATGTGTTGAAACGCGCCGAACACTTAAGTCATCACCAAATTACTAAAGAAGTATTATCCGTCCGTGAACGAATGGCAACCATTTTGGCAAAACTTAAAGGAGAAGATAGTCTCCTTTTCCCGCAATTATTTCACCGAAAAGAAGGCCGACAAGGAGCCGTCGTCGCCTTCTTGGCCATCCTCGAACTCTGTAAAGAGCGACTTATCGAAATCAGCCAACCCGAACCCTTTGCCGGTATCCGAATCCGAGCCGCCGATAGCCAGCGAGCCGGTTAAAAAAACCAGTAAACGCAGCCGTGCAATAGAGCTAGAGACCGATAAACCTAAGGTAAAAATTGCTAAGCTTGCGCCTGTTGACTATCCGCTAAAACGCTACCATCGATTTCGCGCACGCCTGGGGCGAATTACGTTTAAACCCGTGTTGATGACATGTGTGGAGACTAGCGATGACTTAACGCCTAAACACGTTGAGGCAGAACAGACAAGAGGGGATGCGGCGATGACTAGAGAAATCATCGGTATTAAAGACGTATTAGAAGCGATTTTATTTGCCGCTCAAAAACCTTTGTCGATTAAACAATTACAACAGATTTTAGGTGAAGAACAGGCAGCTGGCCGTGATGACATAGAAACAGCATTAGCAGCAATTATTGCAGACTATCAATATAAACCATTAGAATTAAAGTTAGTCGCTAGTGGTTACCGTTTTCAAGTGCGCAGTGAGTTCTCGCCTTGGGTTGGGCGTTTATTCGAGGAAAAGCCGACTAAATATTCTAGGGCATTATTAGAAACCTTAGCGATTATTGCTTATCGGCAACCGGTTACGCGTGGTGATATTGAGGATATTCGTGGCGTGAGTGTGAGTTCTGCCATTATCCAAACCTTGTTAGAACGCGAATGGATAAAAAGTCATAGGTCATAAAGAAGTGCCGGGGAGACCGGCATTATTAGGCACCACCCGACAATTTTTAGACTATTTTAATCTTAAGAGTTTAGACGAATTACCGGCCTTGCTGCCATTCGATAAAAAACTCGATTTCACTATTTAAGCGAAGTATACGTTGTGACAAATAAACAAAAACCGATAGTGCAGAAAAAACGCACTGCGAAAAAACCAAGGCTTACGACCGATGCTAAGCCAGCACCTAAACCGGCTCATGAAGTTAAAGCGGATGATGGTGCCGGTGAGCGTATTCAAAAAAAAAGTGCTGGCGCGCGGAGGCCTTGCTTCCCGGCGTGAAATAGAGCGCTGGCTGGCTGAAGGGCGTATCCGAGTTAATGGTCAACTTGCCGTGCCAGGTCTTAGGTTAAAAGCGGGGGATTTTTTACAAGTTAACGAGCGTGTCGTACATTGGGAAAAAATTTACCCAACAGAAAAACGCGCGTATTGTTGTATCACAAACCGATAGGCGAGGTGGTGACGCGTCGCGACCCAGAAGGTCGGCCTACGGTGTTTGTCCGTTTTCCTGAGTTGCTAACAGGCCGTTGGCTGACCGTTGGTCGATTAGACATTAATACGTCAGGCCTATTATTAGTCACGAATAATGGCGAATTAGCCAATCGCTTAATGCATCCTTCATCCGATGTGGAGCGAGAGTATGCGGTGCGCATTTTGGGCAATGTGTCCGATGCCTTGTTAGCGCGTTTAACGGCAGGCGTAGAATTAGACGATGGTTTTGCTAAATTTAATGAAATTCATTTTAGCGGTGGTGAAGGGGCGAACAAATGGTATTACGTTACTGTTAGCGAAGGACGTAATCGCTTAGTGCGTAGGCTTTGGGAGTCACAACAAGTGGTTGTGAGTCGTCTTATGCGGGTACGCTATGGGCCTGTGGTGTTACCCGAATATTTAAAATCCGGTTCGTATTATGAGTTATCCGATAAAGAACTCGACCTTGTATTTGAGTTTGCCGGTATGAAACCAGCTAATGCAGATGCATCATCGGCGAGTGCTAATGTCAAAGAGCAAAATAAAAAGTCCTAAGAAAAAAGTCGCCTCATGTATGAGTGTTTAACGTGTCGTAAACCGAAAGAGTGTTTATGTTATCAAATCAGCAAATAGAACATGCAATGGAACGGCTGATGTATGCGAGCCGTTGGATTTTAGCGCCGATATACTTAGGTATGAGTTTGATTATATCGGCACTGCTAATGGGCGTGTTGGATAAATTGACTAAGCATTAGCTCATGCATTTACAATTATTTTCCACGGTTGGCTGTCATTTATGCGAGCAAGCTCAAGAGCTTGTGCGGGAATGCAGTATTGTCACATTAGAAATTTTAGATATTTTTGACCACCCGGATTGGCAAACGCGTTATGGCGTGCGCATTCCGGTATTAGTCGAACCTAAAACTCAGGCCGAACTTGCTTGGCCGTTTACCTTATCTGAATTAACCACATTTATTGAGAGAATGTCATGATTGAATACCGCTTGGAACGAGATAGCATGGGCGAGCTAAAAGTCCCGGTCACGGCTTGTTATGGTGCGCAAACACAGCGTGCGGTTGAGAACTTTCCGATTAGCGGTTTAACGATGCCGGTTGCGTTTATTAACACGGTAGCGCTCATTAAAAAAACCGCAGCTGGGGTCAATAAGCAATTAGAACTATTACCTGTTGATATTGCCGATGCGATTATTGCTGCAGCCGAGCAAGTCATAGCAGGCCAGCATCCGCAGCAATTTCCTGTTGACGTATTTCAAACCGGTTCAGGCACTAGCACTAATATGAATGTCAATGAAGTGTTAGCCTATTTGGCTTCATCGAGTTTGGGTAAACCCGTGAGTGCTAATGACCATGTCAACATGGGGCAGAGCAGTAATGATGTGATTCCTACTGCGATACATGTTAGCGCGGCCTTAGAATGCCATAACAGCTTATTGCCTAAGCTTAACCACTTAGCGGCGACTATTGAAGACAAAGCATTAAGCTTGGCTAATTTTACTAAAACAGGACGCACGCATTTAATGGATGCAATGCCGGTGCGTTTCGACCAAGAATTAGGGGCTTGGGCGTTACAAATTAGAAACGGTATTGCCCGCTTACAAGCCAGCTTGCCAAGAGTCTATAAACTTGCGCAAGGGGGTACGGCGGTCGGTACGGGAGTTAATGCTGATCCGCGTTTTGCCGTATGTTTTAGCGAAACCTTAAGTGCTGCTACTGGTTTGCCGTTTAAGCCGAATGACTCATTGTTTGAGAGCTTAAGCTGTCAAGATGCGATAGTCGAGTTATCCGGGCAATTGAAAGTCATCGCGGTGAGTTTAATGAAAATTGCCAACGATTTACGCTGGATGAATAGCGGCCCGTTAGCGGGATTAGCTGAAATTGAATTACCCAGCTTACAACCTGGCAGCAGTATTATGCCCGGTAAAGTCAATCCAGTGATTCCAGAAGCGACAGCGATGGTCGCGGCGCAAGTGATAGGTAACGATACGACGATTACCCTCGCTGGACAATCGGGTAGTTTTCAGCTTAACGTGATGTTGCCCGTGCTTGCCTATAACATCCTGCAAAGCATTGAATTATTGGCTAACGTCAGCGTGTTATTAGCCGATAAAGCCATAGCAGGTTTTCAAGTGCAGCAAGCCAGCATTGACCAAGCTTTAGCTAAAAATCCTATTTTAGTGACAGCGTTAAACCCTATTATTGGTTATGCCAAAGCCGCTGAAATTGCCAAAGCCGCGTATAAGCAAAAACGTCCTATTATCGACGTTGCCGCCGAGATGACTGAGTTAAGCCATGATGAATTGAGAAAGTTATTAGACCCTGTGCAATTGACGCAAGGTGGGATTCAGGCTTAGGTGTTTAACCCTTAACAAGTTGGGCGAACGGCAATGCCGTTAAATAGTATGCATATCAGTATTAGCAATCTTGGCGCATTACAAACCGCAAAACTTTCATTAGGCGACCTGACGATTATTTGTGGCAGCAATAATACCGGTAAAACCTATGCGACTTATGCGCTGTATGGTTTTTTGTCAAGTTGGAATGATAACTTAACGTTTGCGATTTCTCCCGAAGCGCTTAAGAAGCTCTTGGCGGAGGGGATTACACATATCGACGTGCGAGATTATGCTAAGAATACTGCAACTGTGTTAAAAAATGGCTGCGAGGTGTATACCCAGCATTTACCTGTTATTTTTGCTGCATCAGAAGAGCGTTTTAAAGAGAGTGTGTTTGCTATTACAGTCGATGCCGATGATTTCCGATTAGAAAATCGTTACGAACGACGGATTAAAGCAGGAAAAGCTGATTGGCTTTATCTAACAAAAGAGCCTGGTAGCACAGATTTAATTGTGACGCTATTAGCAGAAAATAAAGCCAAACTGCCAACGGAATATATCGAGAAAGTGATTGATGAGGCGTTGAAAGATATTATTTTTGGCGTCATTTTTCCTAAGCCGTTCATCGCCAGCGCAGAGCGCACGGGGGCCGCTATTTTTCGCAAAGAACTAAATTTTGCCAGAAATCGTTTATTAGAGGAAATGGGACAAGCTGATAAAACGATTGATCCTTGGGAGCTTTTCTTTAAATCTTATCAAGACTATGCGTTACCTGTTAAAGCCAACGTGGATTTTACCCGACAGCTTGAAAGCTTGGCGATGAAAACTAGTGCTATTGCCGAACAACATGCTGATATATTAGCTGATTTTACCGATATTATTGGTGGTGAATATCTAGTCACCAAGAATGACGAGTTATATTACAAACCTAAGGGTAAAACTGCTAAATTGACGATGGATGAAAGCTCTAGCGCGGTGCGTTCGTTGTTAGATATAGGGTTTTATTTAAAACATTTGGCTAAACCAGGTGATTTACTTATGGTAGATGAGCCAGAGTTAAATTTACATCCCGAGAATCAACGTCGGGTAGCCCGGTTGTTTGCGCGTTTAATTAACCTCGGTATCAAAGTGTTTATCACTACACACAGTGATTATATTATTAAAGAACTCAATACCTTGATTATGTTAAACCAAAATCTGCCACGTCTTAAACAGATTGCCGAGCGGGAAGGTTATAAGTCAGAAGAGTTGATTTCTGCCGAAAAAGTTAAAGTTTATATTGCCGAATTAGCGTATGTGAAACCCAATGGTCATAGTAAAAAAGTTCGCCGTCAAACGCTAACCTTAGCTGATATAGATCCCATATTAGGTATCGAGGCGCGTAGTTTTGACAAGACTATTGATGCGATGAACAGAATTCAGGAAGAGATTGTTTGGGGCGATGAATGACGCCAGTGATAAAAGTTTTGGATGAGATGCTGGTGCATCATGCCAAACAAACGATTGAATCGGTAAACGGTAAAAATAAAGTAACGTTGACAGAAGGTAAGCAAACCGTATCTATTTATGGTTTGCCCGATGATGCGATGGTTTCAAGGCCGATGCGTTTAAATCGCCTAATGACTTTTTAACGGCGCTAAGGGTGAGTGCAAACGCGCTGATTTTGTTATTATTGCTGATTCTGGTAAGAAAAAAGTCGTTATTTGTATAGAAATGAAGGAAAGCAAAGATTCTCGCAAAGAAATTGCCCAACAATTAGCTGGCGCGCAATGTCTAGTGCACTATTGTCAGGAAATTGGCAAAGTGTTTTGGCAACAGCCGGATTTTTTAGAGGGTTATGCTTATCGTTTCGTCAGTCTAGGACATATTAAGCTTGCTAAGCGAAAAACTAGGATGAGTCGAGTAACTGATGTACACGACCACCCCGACAAGATGCTGAAAATTGATTGGCCGCATTATTTGCAATTTAATCAATTAGCAGGGACAAGCCCATGACGTGTTCATGCTATACCACGCCCAGTTTGAGAACCGTAGTTTGTATCCGGTCGTCATCTCGGCAGGGATTGCCGAGAACACAGGGATGTGCTTGAAGAATGCAATCCCTGGCACTGGATTCCGGCAATCCCTGCCAGAATGACGGGTAGGCATAACTATAGGTTTCTTATTGGATGCGGTTTAAGTGACATTGAATCCTCTATTTTCTAATACACTCCAGCACCGTTGTCGTACAAACCGCGCCACCTTGACCGTTATTTTCTTGTTGCCAGCTAGAAAAGCCCGTATTAAACGACTCAGGATAGACATCGCCAGTGGTTAACGGTTTGGTGACGCTAGCTGATAAGGCTTGTTCATTAATGGCCAAATGGTTGGCTAAATGTTGAATTTTCCAAGCCGGGTCTTTAATACCGCGTCCAATCACTTCGATATGATAAATACCGCTGGTTTTAGCGTCTGCAAGATTATGGATAATCACCCAACGTTTTAGCTTAGCGGTGTCGGGTAATGCCCAAATACCTAGCGCATGGTCTTGTAGTGTGGGTTGGGCATCACTGAAGTTAGAGTAGATATACATTAAGATTAGCAGTATTTTTTTCATATTGTTTTAGGGGTTAGCTATGCGTTGCAGATTATTAGCGGTTTCCGTGTTAATGAGCATGAGCTCATTTTATGCCCAGGCCGAAGATTTAGAGTTTGTCGAATTGCAAACCAATTTAGGTACGATTGTGGTTGAGCTTGATTATACTCATGCCCCGATTAGCTCGAATAATTTTATTACCTATGTCAATAGTGGCTTTTATAAGAATACGTTGATTCATCGGGTAGTCAAAGGTTTTGTCGTACAAGGCGGTGGGTTTAATAAAGCCGATGGCAAGCAGAAAACCACTAATAGCCCTATTGTTAATGAATCGACAAATGGCTTAAGCAATGTAACTGGGACGATTGCCATGGCGCGCACGTCTGACCCTAATTCTGCCACATCGCAGTTTTTCATTAATTTAGTCGATAATACCGGCTTAGATTATGTGAGTCCTAGCAGTCCAGGTTATGCGGTATTCGGTAAAGTTATTGACGGCATGGGCGTTGTTAAAGCGATTGAAAAACTGGCTAACTACAACTCATTTGCTTATACCTCTAATTCCGATGTCGTGTTTATAGAAAAAACCTTTGCCTCTAGTCAATACGATACCAGTATTTCAAAAACACGCATTACTATCAATGGCTTAGGTAAGGTTGCCAGTCAACCTGCTGGCATTCAATGTGGTAGTCAATGCACTTTGACAAAGCCTGCATCAGGTACGTTAAAACTGACTGCTACACCGAATACCGGATATTTATTTGCCGGTTGGCGTGGCGACTGCGTGGGTTTAAATGCCACCATTACACTGGATTTAAGCAAAGGCAATCATAATTGCACAGCGCAGTTTTCTAAGCCTGTTACTAGTGCGCAATAATTAACGTGACTCTGGTTGTTTGCCGCTAATCAGATAAGCGAACGCAATGACTTCCGCGACGGCTAAATAAAGTTCTCTTGGAATTTCATCGCCTAAAGGGATTTTAGCGAGCATATCGACTAACACGATGTCAGTATGTAGCGGTATGTCATGTTGTTCAGCAATAGCAATAATTTCTTCTGCCGTTTTGCCTTTGCCTTTTGCTGTGACTCTAGGGGCGTTACTACCATCATATTGCAAAGCGACCGCTAAATCCGGTGGGTTAATAACCTGTTTCATACGCGCTCATCAATCAATGGCGTGTCAAGTTTGGGCAATGACGATATCGATGGCGCAACGCCTTCTAAGGCTTGCAAATGACCAGGCTGGAGTCCTGCTTGACTATAACGAGCAGCTAATAAGTCCATATTGTCTTGCAACAATTGGCTTACTTCAGCGTGGTCAGACCAAAAATAAGTGTCAATTTGGTCGCCTATCAAACTAATGCGACTATAAAGCTTGCCTAAACCAGGTGGGTTTAATTCTAATAACACCGACCAATTCACGTTGTTTTCAGCATCAGCTTGACTACTGTCTTTAGTGATTTTAAGTTTTGCGCTTTGGTTTTGCTCATCATCGACAAAAGGCAGTTGTAATTGCCAAACCTGGGCGGTGGTATTGTCCTTAGGCAGCGAAGCTAATTGATCTAATACAATACCTGCTAAAACCCCTTCAGCTTGAGTTAATAAGCGTTTGGCGTCGGTTTCATTGCCAATATTAGCGTTTAATAACGCTGACTCGATAACGTCTGAGGGAGTAGGGTTGACCTGACCTTCTTGACTTAATATCACATCAACGCGATGGGCTTGTTGTAAACCATTAATCAATTTTAATAGTTGCGCCTTAATATCATTAGGGGCGAAAGCATGTTGAGCGGCTAATTGTGCTTCTAAAAATATGCCCGATGTGTTTATGGCTTGTTTAACGCCCTCGGCAGTCATTAAGTCCTGTCTATTGGGTAATGTGCGTTGTAGGTTGGCTAATAAGCTATTCAGGTTATCGCTCTGCGCCAAGTTTAGGGTAGTAGATTGTCTGAGTGCGCTAGAAAAATCGGCAAAAGATTGTTGTTTAGGTAATAATTGTTTAAACGTGTCTGTTAACGTTTGTTGTTCTGGGGTAACCGCTTCAGCATCGGCAGTCGTTAAAATTTTTAATTCGGGTACCGTGCCGGTTTTAATGACTTCTAGTCTTAAGGTTTGGCCTAGCTCTAAAACCGTAGGCGTTTGCGCTCTTAACTCTTGTCCACCGGCTAAGCGCAAAATAAAACTATTTTCGGCTAACTTAGCCGTGACGACGGCATCTAGGGAATAACCGGGTTGTAATTGTGCAATCAGCTTAGATAAATTTCTCGCCGCCAGCGAGGCGAGATGAACAGCGCTAGGGTTTTGGATTTCTAAAGCCATAAAGCCGCCTGTTGCGTGGAGTGTAGGGGTTATTATTAACGAGATTGCCAGGCGGGGGCAATGGTTACCTTTATTTTCACAAGTACTTACCATTGCAAATGAACGATTTTGCAAGCCAAGCTCTAGCACATCAAAAACTGACGGCAACGGGTGGAGTGTCATAATCTGAGGATATTTTGTCAGGATGGCGGAACTCGCCATTAAACAATGACATTACGCCATTGCATTGACTATAATTCCCGCCATCAAACTCTCATTGTAATAACCTAAAATAATAATCTTATGATGCTTAACGAGCGCAAAGTTACCCAAATGGCAGCTTACTTTTTACACAAAAGAGGCGGGCGTATGTCGCATTTAAAGCTGATGAAATTGCTTTATCTGGCCGATAGGGAATCATTACGCTTGTATGGCCTGTCCATGTCGGGTGATTGCATGGTGTCCATGCCGCACGGCCCCGTGCTGTCCATGACCTTAAACCTGATGGATGGCGATGTGGAATCACTCCCCGGTGGCTGGGAAAGTTTTATTTCCGCCAAAGAAAACCACGAACTTGCGCTAAAAACCGAATTACAAGCGGACACACTGGACGAACTCAGCAAAGCCGACACCGACGTGCTGGAAACTATCTGGCAACAATTTGGCAATCTAAGCCGCTGGCAAATCCGCGATTACACCCACCAACACTGCCCCGAATGGGAAGACCCGCACGGCTCATCCAAACCTATCGGTTTTGAAAAGCTATTCCAAGCCCTAGGCCGTAGCAGCGACGAAGCCAAACGCTTAGCCGACCACATTGGCGAACAACACCACATCGACGAATTATTTGCCACGTTATGAGTTTGTTTGTCCCGTTTAAACGGGCAACCTTGCTTATCCCATCAGGGCCTATTCATGACACTGAACGCAAACATCTTTTTGTGTTGCTGACTGACCCCATAGAAAGCCCTGATTATCAAGCAAGCACGTGTTACTGGTCAATATCGCCTCAGTTTCCAAAGGCTTGCCTTATGATGCCACCTGCATCATCCAACCCGCCGAACATCGGTTTATCAAACATGAAAGCTACGTTTTCTATGCCAAGGCGCGGATAGAAGCGGCTAATGCGTTGCTTCGTGGCGTAAAATCAGGCCAACTTACCCCGCATGACTTGATGGATCATGCCCTTATGCAACGGATAGCAGACGGTTTGCAACAATCACCACACACCGCCCCTAAAGTTTTGCGTTTTTACGCTTTAATTGGTTAAAGATTAAAAATAGCCCCCAATGTTGTTCAGCTTAAAAATATGGAGTGAACCCCGTTGAAAAACTGGAAAGAAATAGTCGAGCATAAACTCGAACGACAAAAAAATAATATTGCCCACGTAAATCTTGAAAAAGAAACCGTAACCTATTCTGAAAAAATCAAACATAACCGAGCCTTAAAATCCCTTACTGGTGATGAAGAAGTGGCGAGGGCATTTCTTATTGACCGATTAGTTAATGAGCTTCATTACAAACCGGAAAACCTCGAAACAGAAAAGGAATACACCATAAAAGGAGGCCATAGCAAGATTAGCCCAAGAGTTGATGTGCTTGTTAAGGACGAAGAAGGCAATCCTTTCTTTTTTATTGAAGTTAAAGCCCCTAACAAATTTGAAGCAGACAAATCCGAAATAGAAGGACAGCTTTTTGCATTGGCTCAAACTGAAGAACGAGATTTTAAAACCAAAGTACGTTATTTGGTTTATTACACTGCAGAAATGCCAGAGGATGAAGTCGTAGATAGGGTAATTATTATCGACTTTGACAAATACAAAACCTACACCGATTGGGAAAATGACGGCTTTATATCAATCGGCACGGAATTAACGGCTGGTTACGGAGAACCTAAAAAACAGCCTTTGATTAAAGGTCATGAAAAACACGATTTGAGAGTACGCATAAACCGTGACGAAATAGCCGGACTAGGCCGAAACCTGCACAACGTGCTGTGGGGGGCGGCGGCACGAATGACAGCGAAATATTCTATTCCTTGGTCAATATCATTCTTGCCAAAATCCAAGATGAATATGAGAAAGAAGATGGGCAAGAATACGATTTTCAGGTTTATCAATACGGACACAATGTTGAAAGCCAGCATAAAATCTACGACCGCATAAATGAGCTTTACAAACGGGCTTTAAAACAACAGCTAAATGTTTCTGAACAGCAAAAAATTGATGACGACAATGTTATCAACCGCAATAAATTCCCGCTTAACAAACTGGTTTACACCGTACAAGAACTAGAAAATTTTTTCCTTCCTTGAAGGCCGTAGTTCGCTGGATGGCAAGGATATTTTAGGTGATTTCTTTGAAAGCATTACCCGTGACGGTTTCAAACAAAATAAAGGCCAGTTTTTTACCCCGACACCGATTGTAAACTTCTTACTTTACGCCTTACAGCTGGATAAGCTGGCAATAGAGCGGCTAAACAACGATAGGGAGTTACCGCTAATAGTTGACCCATCGGCGGGTAGCGGCACTTATTTGGTTGAAGCCATGAAGCTCATAACCAAAGAAATCAAATACAAACAGCGCGATAAAATTAAATCCAGCCGTCAGATAAAACAGCGTTTCGAGGAATTATTTATGCCCGATTATGCTGAAAACAAATGGGCAAGAGAATATCTGTACGGTTCAGAAATCAATTTTGATTTAGGAACAGCCTCTAAAGTAAACATGATCCTACATGGTGATGGTTCAACCAACATCTTTGTTAAAGACGGCCTATTACCTTTCCGTTTTTATGTCAAAGAAACCTCACCCAACTATTTAGAAACCGCTAATAAGGAATCGATTTATAACGACAAGGAAGTTAATGGCAAGTTTGATGTTGCCGTTAGCAACCCGCCGTTTAGCGTTGATTTGGACACCCAAACCCAACGGGAAGTAAAAAACGCCTTCCTGTTTGGCGACAAAAAGAACTCAGAAAACCTATTTATAGAACGTTACTACCAACTACTAAAAGAAGGCGGGCGTTTAGGCGTGGTTTTACCCGAAAGCGTTTTTGACACGACGGAAAATAAATACATCCGTTTGTTTTTGTTCAAATATTTCCACATAAAAGCCGTGGTAAGCCTACCACAAATCACTTTTGAACCATTCACTTCAACCAAAACCAGCTTATTGTTTGCCCAAAAGAAAACTAAGGCTCAAGTCGAAAAATGGAACGAGCTTTGGCATACCTATGGCAAAGAATGGGCAAACCTTAAAACGCGCGTCGTTAGATATTACGATTACTTCGTCAATGAAGTGCCGTTAAATAAAAAGCTGGCTTGGGTAAAAGAATTGAGCGAATCCAGCTTAAAAACCCTAATAGAATCGGCTGACAAGGAAGCCGTCGAGAGCATAACCCAAGAAGACATTGAACACATCCAAATCAACATCAAACGTTTTTCTGAAAGATTACATCACACCCGAAGATGACGAACTAGACACCAAAGAGCTATTAAACAAATACGGCGATGAAATTTCAAAACTTTCAAAATACGAAAATGAAACCGCCGTTTTTGGCTTTTACAATGCCTGGTGGGTGTTTGGGGAAGTAGCAAAAACCAGTGAAATAGACTATGCCATTTTTATGGCAGAGCCGAAACGTAGGCTACAAACGCACTAAACGGGGCGAAAATCCAATGCCTAATGATCTTTATGATCTTG
>NZ_LAJX01000120.1 GCF_000963695.1 Methylocucumis oryzae | reverse complement strand
ATTGTCCACGCACCAGCTCAGTAAACGAGTCCGTGAGCGATACCGAATTTAATGATTGGTTACAGGCATCACACCCGAATAAATGTGCTTCAATCGCGACCGATTCAGCATCGTTGAGTTTACCCACAACAAATTGGCGCAACTGCTCCATAGAGGGGTGACTAGACGATTCAGAAGTTAGTGTAATCAAATCATAAGACATAAATCATCTAGCCAGGTTTTGGCATCTTGCCGTAAACGCCGTAATACCCTGGACTTGGCGACATGCACCGAAGCAATAGAAACATTCATTTGTGCAGCCGTGTCTATGGCAGATAGGTCGTCTACAACATGGAGTTTAAAAATAGTTAGCGTTTCGGGTTGGAAATGCTCAGCCAAGTTTTCTAACAGAATTTGCACTACCACACGATCATGTGCGAGATTAAATAAATGGCTTTGGTTACTGTCCGCGTCTTCCAACTGCTCTAACATCAAGCTGAAATTGGACAAATTGACTTCAGTGTTGACTTTGCGTAAGTAATTTCTGGCAATATTAACAGTGACTAAGCGTAACCAATTGCGAAAAGCCCCAATTCGTCCGTTATGCTCAAATGAGTCGATGTTTTCCAGCAAAAATAGCAAAATTTCTTGGCTAATATCTTCAACATCGGTGGCTTGCAGCGCATGTGATTTTAGCCAATGACTAATCATAGGCTTATACAATCGGCAGAATTCTTGCCAAGCCTCACGATTATTAGCATTTAATTCTGCCAGCAGACTCACTTGGGTGTTGTGCATAACCTATTCAACTTGATTACTGACTCTAAAACGGTACTATCATCCATATGGGCAATGAGAGCCTTAGTATTTATCTCTTGTGGCTCTAGTTTTCTTAAGATTACGGACAAAATATATACTTCAAACGGCCACATTCGATTTTTAGATAGGGATAGGTAGAGTGCGCTGTGCGCACCGTATAATATCGTTAAAAATCAATGAAAAAGGTGCGCACAGCGCACCCTACAACAACACAAGATACCGAATGTGACCGTTCAGAGTATAGGCCAACGCTTTTAAAGTTCCCATCATAGCCTATATGTTAACCCAGTATCTATATCAAGAATACCAAAAGGGTTTAACTCAACGCATGGGATTAAATTGGCGCTTATGGATACAACTTAGCTTTGCTACAGGCAAAAAAAGACAGGCATAAAGCCTGTCAAAGTGTACCCACTAATGGGTGAGGTATGAGATAGAAAAAGAAAGTATCTAGTGCAGAAATCTATTAAATCAACTATTTAACGTTTGGCTATAGCCTTTGTCGAAAGTAGGAATATGTTTATCCAACCAAGACTTCACCATTTGGCCTACCGCATCAGTCACATCGGCTTCACCTGCATGAAATTTAGCTTGCAAGCCGACGCAGGTTTGCACCATCGCGTCATGTTCAGCTTTATGCGGTGCAAAAGCACTGTAACCTTTTGCTTGCATCTCACGCTCTTCATGCGCGAAATGCTCCGCGACATACCCGATTAAATCATCGAGCTGTGCGCCAATCGCTGAACGCTCAGCACCACCGGTTGCTAAATCATATAAAGTATTTAATTTAGCGAAGATTACTTTATGTTCTTCGTCAGCAAAACCAACATTCGTGCCATATTGATCTGCTGTCCAATTCATTAATGCCATATTATTATTCTCCTGTGTGTTAAACCGCATAAATAGTATGGTTAAAACCACAATAGCGGTCAAACAAGGTCTAGGGTGAATTTGAGCATAATCAAATATGACGAGAATATTGCATAGTGCTATTGCATTACTTAACAAAATCCAGTAGAGTGCCCGGCCTTGGGGGGCGACCTGGCTTCGACGCGGGTAGCAAAACCAAAAGTGCATGTCGAGGACTGTGACCTCGTAAATCCTACAGAAAAAAAGTATTCGCAAACGACGAAAACTACTCAATGGCTTTGGCTGCCTAAAAACAGCCTCCATTCCTCTGACTATTTGTGCTTGTGCGGGTAGAGTTGGGTTCGCCTGACGCTCAGGGGTCATCTACACAAGATCGCGCTGAAGTAAGTCCGGGATGGATGCGCTAAAACCTACGGAATCGCTGGCGGTTTTCTTGGCCTGACGGGTAGCCGACAGTTAAATCAAAAGTGCAGGATAAACATGTAGATCTTGAGGCGGAGTACTTGCGGACGGGGGTTCAATTCCCCCCGCCTCCACCAACGTTGAAAAAGGTGAACTAATCTCAGTTCGCCTTTTTTTATGCCTGCGCCGCCGTTGTAATCGCGTACATCTACCGGAAATTCTTGTCTGAATAGCCAATACAATTCGGCATAACTATTGCTTATACTGAAAAAAAATTGGCGCAAGAATAACAAATGACATCAGAAACCGTATTTGTTCGCATAACAGCCCCCTTGCAAACGTTGCTTAAAAAAGAGGCTGAGCAACTACAGGGCGACAGCTTAAAATATAAGCTATCGTTGTATTTTTTCACGATAAACTTGGTGTACGCCATCCTCAATAAAACGACGTCGATTAGTCTTTTAGTCACCGAAATCAAAACCTTGCCCATAGCTGAGCTTCAAGCATTGAGAGATAAGCTGCTCCCCAAACTCCTCTCCGGCGAACTCCAAATATTAAAACCCGATGAGGCCAGCACATGAGCGGCCGCATACCAGTAACCCGCCTTGAACACAGAGGTAAACAGGGCATATTATGAGTTATCAGCCACCGTTCACCATCACCACCGATATTGTCAACTTGGTGGCCGAAATCAGCGAGCAAGTAGGCAGACTAAATGCTCGTGCGCTCGATGTCTCGCCCCAATTGCGCAAGCAAAATCGCATCAAAACCATTACCGGTACGCTGGCCATTGAGGGTAACAGCTTAACCGAAGAGCAAATCACCGCGATTGTCGAGGGTAAGCGGGTATTGGGCAGTGTGCGTGAATTGGCCGAGGTAAAAGGTGCGATTGCCGCTTATGATGCTTTGCCAACCTTTAAGCCCTATAGCATCCAAGATTTACTTGCCGCCCATGGCTTGATGATGGCGGATATTCTGACCACTGCGGGCGCGTTTCGTAACAAGGCGGTAGGCATTCACAAAGGCAATGTGGTGCATCATGTGGCTCCGCCTGCGCATCAGGTGTCGGGGTTAATGGCTGAGTTAACGCTCTGGCTAAAACACGCGAAGGATCACCCCTTAATTACCAGCAGTGTTTTTCATTATGAATTTGAGTTTATACACCCATTTAGTGATGGCAATGGTCGTATGAGGCGCTTGTGGCAAACCTTAATTTTGGCGCAATGGCATCCGCTGTTTTTATCGCTACCACTAGAAAGTGTGATTAAAGAGCATCAGCAACAGTATTATCAAGCGCTTGAACAGGCCGATCAGCAAGCCGATAGCACACCGTTTATTCAGTTTATGCTCTCTGTGATTGCGCAAACTTTAATGCAAAAACGCCCCTGCAAAACGCCTCTGTTAACGCCCCTGTAACGATAGTTGGGTTAAAAACACCGGAGGCGATTTTGGCGTTACTACAAGACAACCCGCAACTGACCCGCCGACAATTGGCGAATACCCTTGGCAAAGACCTACGCACCATTAGCCGCGCTATCACTAAGTTACAACACGCCAGAAAGTTGAAAAGAGTTGGCTCTGACAAAACCGGTCACTGGGAGGTTTTGCTATGAACGAAGAACAACTCGAAACGCTCTGTTTAAATTTGGTTCCGCGAAGGCGGTTGGATGACCGCGACGAGTTGCGCAAGCTTCTGGCCGAGCGAGAGTCTGGCTGCATCATCTTTACCACAGTGCAAAAATTTGCCTTGCTGGATAGTGAAAGCAACCACCCAGTTTTGAATAGCCGCCACAATATTGTGGTGATTTCTGATGAAGCCCACCGCAGCCAATATGGATTAAAAGCCGTTTTAACCGCCAATGGTCAATACAAATTCGGCTATGCCAAGCACATGCGCGATGCCTTGCCGTTTGTTTCTTTTATCGGCTTTACCGGCACGCCGATTTCGCAAGAAGATAAAGACACTCGTGCCGTATTTGGTGGCTATGTGTCGATCTACGACATTCAGGATGCGGTTGATGACTGCGCAACAGTGCCGATTTACTATGAATGCCGCCTGGCTAAACTGGAATTGAACACAGCCGAGAACGAGGCGCTTTCTGCTCAGGTCGATGAAGTTGTCGAGGATAATGAAAAGCTAGCGGCGTAGTGACAAAAAATCATGACAATAGCCAGCTTGTTAATGTCAAATCAGAGCGCCGTATAGATAAGATAATAAGCATTCCATCTTCTCTAGCTTTTGGGTTTTAACCAAAACTGGGCTTACCAAAAACTTGAAAACAACAACCGAGTCCTGAGTGCACCATTCTAGTTCATTACGCCTCATTAACGAGCATAAACCCTCAATGATTTAATCGTTAATTACATCTCTGGCATGGCGACAACGTTCTATGCACCATTCTTTACATCGATATTTCAATGAGTCGCGTTTAATTCACTGAAGACGCTTAGCATAAATTCTGCGATAATAAATCTCCCATTCTCGGCACATTAATTGCTGAGATTCAACTTATTTGTTCCGCCCTCCTTTATCCGGCAGCTAGTAATGAAAGACAAAAAAACCTTTAAACCTTGTGATTTGGTGATTTATGGCGCGTTAGGCGATTTATCCAGACGCAAGCTAATCATCTCACTGTACCGGCTTGACAATGCTAATTTATTAGAACCTGACACCCGTATTATTGGTGTAGATAGACATGATTTCGATAAAGACCAGTTTATTGAAACGGCGCATAACAGCTTACAAGAATTTTTAAATGACACAATACAAGGCGAAGTCTGGGTACGTTTTTCTGCCCGACTCAATTATTTAAAAAATTGATTTAACCCAACCGGAGCAGTATCAAGCCCTGAAAACGGTCACCGATGCTAGTAGCCGTGTTTTAGTCAATTATTTTGCTGTTTCACCGGTATTATTTAGCAATATCTGTAAGGGCTTAGCTCATTCAGGTATTTTGACCGATGAATCACGCATGGTTATGGAAAAACCCATAGGACATAACCTGGCGAGTTCACGCGAAATCAATGATGAAGTCGCTAAAGTGTTTAGCGAAAAACAAGTGTTTCGCATTGACCATTATTTAGGTAAAGAAACTGTATTAAATTTGCTCGCAATTCGCTTTGCAAATTCGATTTTTACGACAAACTGGAATCACAATACGATAGACCATATTCAAATTACTGTCGCGGAAGAAGTCGGTATCGAAGGTCGCTGGGAATATTTTGATAAAACCGGTCAGTTGCGTGATATGGTGCAAAACCACTTATTACAAATCTTGACGTTTATTGCGATGGAGCCACCAGTTAACTTAGAGGCAGACAGCATACACAACGAAAAAATTAAAGTGTTAAAAGCCTTGCGTCCTATTACTGAGCATAACGTTGAGCAAAATACCGTGCGTGGCCAATACACTAGCGGCTATTTAAAAGGCAAAGCAGTGCCGGGTTATTTAGAGGAAGACGGCGCAGACACTGATAGCACCACCGAAAGCTTTGTCGCGCTTAGAGTCGATATTGATAATTGGCGTTGGGCAGGTGTGCCATTTTATTTACGCACAGGTAAACGTTTACAAGGTAAGCGCACGGAAATTGTCGTGTATTTCAGGCAATTACCGCATAATATTTTTAAAGACAGCTTTAAAGAATTACCTCCTAACAAATTAATTATTCATTTGCAGCCTAATGAAGGCATTGAAATCGAGATGCTGAATAAAATTCCCGGCATAGACGAAGATTTAAAATTGAAAAAGACCAAACTGGATTTAAGCTTTTCTGAATTTAAGAAAAATCGCATCTTTGGTGGTTATGAAAAATTAATTTTAGAAGCGTTACGCGGCAACCCTACCCTTTTCTTAAGCCGCGAAGAAATCGAACAAGCTTGGGTTTGGATAGACTCGATACAAAACGCATGGAAAAAGATGAATGTTGTACCCAAACCCTATTCAGCAGGCACTTGGGGCCCCGTCGCATCGGTCGCGTTGATTGCTCGCGAAAATAGAGCTTGGGAAGAATAACAATAACTAATCATACAGGATTAACCATGCACGCCCAGTTAGAAAAAATTACCAACACAATCATAGAACGTAGCGCAACTACCCGTCAGGCCTATTTGGCGCGCTTAGAACAACAGCGTGAGCAAGGCCCACATCGTTTAGGTTTGGGCTGCGGTAACCTAGCACATGGTATTGCCGCCTGCGCTGCTACGGATAAGCACGATTTAATCAATACACAAAAACCTAATATCGCGATTGTCTCGTCGTATAACGATATGTTATCGGCGCACGAGCCATACAAAGATGCCCCAACTTTAATCAAACAAACCATTGCTGAAGCCGGTGGTGTCGCGCAATTTGCTGGCGGTGTACCTGCTATGTGCGATGGTATTACCCAAGGCTATCCCGGTATGGAGTTATCGTTGTTTAGCCGTGATGTTATCGCCATGGCTACAGCGGTCAGCTTAAGCCACAACATGTTCGATGGCGCACTTTATTTGGGCGTATGCGACAAAATCGTGCCGGGGTTATTAATTGGCGCATTAAGTTTTGGTCATTTACCTGCCGTCTTTATACCAGCTGGGCCTATGCCTAGTGGCATTACTAACAAAGAAAAAGCCAGAATGAGGCAACGTTACGCTGAAGGTAAAGCCAGCCGCCAAGAGCTGTTAGAATCCGAATCTAAGTCTTACCATAGCCCAGGCACGTGTACCTTCTACGGCACGGCGAACAGCAACCAAATGATGGTAGAAATCATGGGCTTACATCTACCTGGCAGCTCGTTCATTAATCCTTACACGCCGTTACGTGATGAACTGACTAAAGCCGCCGCTAAGCAAGTGTTGAAATTTACTGCCTTAGGCGATGACTATCGGCCTATCGGTCATGCCATTAATGAAAAAGCCATTATCAATGCCATCATAGGCTTGTTAGCAACCGGTGGTTCTACTAACCACACCATGCACTTAGTCGCTATCGCCAGAGCCGCTGGCATTATTATCAACTGGGATGACTTCGATCAGTTATCTCAAATTATACCGTTGCTGTGTAAGATTTATCCGAATGGCCCTGCCGATGTTAATCAATTCCAAGCCGCAGGTGGTATGGGTTTATTAATCGGCGAATTACTCAAACATGGCTTATTACACGGAGACATTCTGACTATTGGCGATGAGCAAGGTATGGCGCAATACACGCAAGAACCGCGCATAATCGACGGTCAGTTAACTTGGCAAGAATCGCCTACTGCCTCATTAGCTCCGGATATTATTGCTAGCGTCGAACAACCGTTTGCCGCTGGCGGGGGTATTCACTTAATTCGAGGTAATTTAGGCCGAGGTATTTCCAAAGTCTCTGCTGTTTCCGAAGACCATCAAATTGTTGAAGCACCCGCAGTGGTATTCGATGACCAAAGTGAGTTACTAGCAGCGTTTAAACGTGGTGAGTTAGATAAAGATTTTGTCGCCGTCATTCGCTTCCAAGGTCCGAAAGCGAATGGTATGCCGGAATTACATAAATTAACCCCAGTACTAGGTTCTTTACAAGACCGTGGCTTTAAAGTGGCGTTATTAACCGATGGTCGTATGTCAGGCGCATCCGGCAAAGTGCCCTGCGCGATACACATGTATCCAGAATGCGCTAATGGTGGGCCACTGACTAAAGTGCGTAACGGCGATATGATTTCCCTTAATATTAAATCCGGCGAGGTTAATGTGCTCATAGACGCAGCCGAATTCGACGCGCGCAGTGTTGAACTGAATCCCACGAACTCGCATCACTATGGTATGGGACGCGAATTATTCGGCGGCTTTAGACAAGGTGCAGGCACCGCAGAAACCGGCGCTAGCAATTTATTCCTTATCGACTAACTCACTTAAAACACATGACATTATCACATTGGAAAGTACAACCTAAAGACGTATTAAACGCTTGCCCGGTCATGCCGGTCATGGTTATCCCCAATCTCGACGACGCCGTACCCTTAGCACAAGCATTAGTCGATGGCGGTATTAACGTCTTAGAAATCACCTTGCGCACACCGGTAGCCTTAGACGCGATTAAAGCGATTGCCAGCCAAGTCAGCAACGTCATTGTCGGCGCCGGTACGGTCACCACGCCTGAGCAATTAAAGGCCGCCGAAGATGCCGGTGCCGTCTTTGCGATTAGCCCAGGTTTAACGCCAACGCTATTAAATGCCGCTATAAACAGTGAGATTGCATTAATTCCAGGGATTGCCAGTTTGTCTGAGCTAATGCTAGGCATGGAATATGGCTTAGACCATTTTAAATTTTTCCCTGCCGAAGCGGCCGGCGGTATCCCTATGTTAAAAGCCATTGCCGGCCCTATGCCTAACATACGCTTTTGCCCAACCGGGGGAATCTCACCCGACAACTACCAATCCTATTTAGCATTAAGCAACGTGGCTTGCGTAGGCGGCTCTTGGCTAGCGCCTAATGATGTCGTCAAAGCCAAAAATTGGGCAAAAAGTTACCGAATTAGCCCAACACGCGATTGCCAACGCCAAGTCGGTTTAACCCTAACAACGTTTTGTACATTAACCTTCTAAAACAGAGAGAAGACCCATGACCAACCCACGCACTCTTAGTTTAACCGAGAACGCTCAGACTTTATGTGAATTACCTGTTTTAACCGGCTCAATAGGCCCGAATGTCGTTGATGTACAAGCGTTATATAGAGATACCGGCATGTTTACCTACGACCCTGGCTTTAATTCAACAGCCAGTTGTCGCTCGTCCATTACTTATATCGACGGCGAACAAGGTATTTTGTTATATCGGGGTTATCCCATCGAGCAATTAGCAGAGCAATGCAATTTCTTAGAAGTCTGCTATTTAATCTTAAACGGCGAATTGCCTAACGAAAAAGAACTCGCCGAATTTCAATACAACGTCACCATGCACACGATGGTGCATGACCAATTAACCAATTTCTTTAAAGGTTTTAGACGTGACGCGCACCCGATGGCGATTATGGTAGGCGTAGTAGGCGCATTATCAGCGTTTTACCACGATGCGTTAGATATACGCTCAAAAAGCGATAGAGAGATTAGTGCGATACGCTTAATCGCTAAAGTGCCGACGATTGTAGCCATGTGTCATAAATACAGCACCGGTATGCCGTTTATGTATCCACAAAACAAATTAAGTTATGTGGAAAACTTTTTACGCATGATGCACGCAACACCTTGCGATGACTATGTCGCCAACCCCGTTTTAGTTCGCGCTTTAGACCGTATTTTGGTATTACACGCCGACCATGAACAAAATGCTTCAACCTCAACGGTACGCTTAGCCGGTTCCAGTGGGGCAAACCCGTTCGCTTGTGTCACTGCCGGGATTGCTTGTCTTTGGGGAGCTGCACATGGTGGTGCTAATGAAGCCGTATTAAATATGCTAGAAAAAATTGGCGATGTTTCGCGTATCCCAGAATACGTTAAAAAAGCCAAAGATAAAAACGACCCGTTCCGCTTAATGGGGTTTGGTCATAGAGTTTATAAAAACTACGACCCACGCGCCAAACTGATGCGACAAACCTGTCATGAAGTATTAAACGAATTAGGCTTGCAAAACAATAAATTATTCGAGTTAGCGATGGAATTAGAACGTATCGCGCTAGAAGACGATTATTTTATTGAGAAAAAGCTCTACCCTAACGTTGATTTTTATTCTGGCATTGTCTTACATGCTTTAGGCATCCCCACCAACATGTTTACTGCGATGTTTGCGATGGGTAGAACCGTGGGTTGGATTGCGCATTGGGACGAAATGATTGCCGACCCTGAGCAAAAAATTGGCCGCCCAAGACAGTTATACACCGGAGCCATGCGCCGTGATGTACCTGCAAATCATAGAAAATCGACGATTTAAGCCTGGTACTGTTAAGACATGACATTGGGCACATGCTGTTGTGCCCAATATGTGTAGCGCACCTTATCTAAAAACCGAAAACTTAACCGTTTGAAGTATACAAACAAAACCCATCGCATCAGCCAGAAAACCATCAAATTTGGCCGCTTAACACTAAAGACAATAACACTGTCTGCTTACTCTCTACATAATGTCATAAACCCTACAATCACTCGCAGATTTATTTCTTTTATTTTCATAAAGATAAAAAAATTAATCATATTGGATTGTTTTTTGCATAGTAGTTTCTTATTAGCATATTTTAAGGAATTATTATGTCTTTACCGGTATTTTCGGAAATTTTCCAAAAAACTTTACGATAACCAAGTCGTACCGTATTTAGGGCCTGGTGCGCTATTTGACGCCAAAAACGCTGCCACACAACAAACCATCCCGGCTGATAGTGAAAGCCTGATTTTAGCGATGAACAACGGCAAGCCTATGGCACCTAAACTCATGTATGAATTCCCTAGAGCCGCAATGAATATGGAATTAAAACGTGGGCGTAATTTTTTAGGCCAATTCTTAACGCATTTATATGGCGAAACCGAATGGACGCGCGCGGCCTTACATGAATGGCTAGCCCAATGGAAACCGGCTTATGTGGTCGATATAAACCGCGATACCCAATTACAAGACAGTTATGCCGATGAAGAGCACACATTAATCGTAGGCCTGGCAAGAATTACTGAAACCCATTACCGTTTTAAGCTGTATCAGTTTGACGGTAAAGAGTACTTTGAAATCACTCAGGAACAAGTCGATCCGACGTTGCCTATTTTATTTAAGCCTATGGGTACACCTAAACCAGAAGCCAATTATGTCGCATCCGATGCCGATTATGTTGATTATATTACCGAGTTAATGGGTGGATTTGCGATTCCAGACTTCTTAAAATCTTACCGTAAAGACAAGCAATATTTATTCATTGGTATGCGTTTAAATCGCGATTCTGAACGCATGGTGATGAGCGATATTATCAGCGGTGGCGCTGAACATAAGGGTTGGTTTTTAAACAAGAACCCTACACCTAAAGAGCAACGGTTCTGCCAAAAAATGGGTTTGGAAATTATCGACGCCGATGTCGAAGACTTGTTAGCAGCTATATAGAATAATGCCTTCAGCGAGCTTATTTTACGAATTGCTACTCGACTATTGCCATACTCCAGCAGTGGTTGAGCAGGTCGTTATTGGTTTAGTTTGGACGCTTTGCCAATCGCAACAACAGATTGGCTTAGCAATGAGTCCGAACACAGCCACACGTACTTTGCCTTGGTCGGGTAGTTTAGGCGGCAAATCCACACGAGAAGTCGCGACGTGGATTTGGGACTATGAACCGTATAAAGCGACGGTGGCTATGGCTGCTATTAACAGTGTTATTAATAGTAGACCACTACCTGAATCTCTAGTACTACAACCTGCTCCTGATTATGCCAATCTTGCTGTATTTGAGCATTTTTTTACCCCAACTAAGAGATAAAAATGTAGTCGTAATAGGCCATTATCCAGGCATTGAGCGCTATCAGTCACAGATGAGGCTAACCGTTTTAGAAAGAA
>NZ_LAJX01000012.1 GCF_000963695.1 Methylocucumis oryzae | reverse complement strand
MTAAACTCAATGGCTTAAACCCTACCGAATGGCTCAAGGATACTTTGGAAAAATTACCGACTTGGCCCAACAGCCGTATCGATGAGTTGCTGCCTTTTGCAACGGCAAATTCCGAGACAGTTAAGGATCAGAATGTCTTTTAGAAAACAACGTGGCTAGATTGAACGGTTACGCCACGGCGATAATCGTTTGCATCGCTTCGGGTGTAATCGCCCATTCGGACGCTTGCATCGCGGCGAGAATGCGCGGGTGTTTGGCGGGTGTGGGCATGGCGCTTAAGGTTGATTAAAACAGGCTTAAGCGTACTGGGTTTGTTGTCTCATTTTCATAGGGAAATGAGACTTTTTGCGCGGTGGTTTGTTAGATGGGCTTGCTCCCAAGCTCGGCTTGGGAGCTTTATTTCGAGAAGCTCTTGCTTAGAGCGTGTAGGGTGGTTTTGCGCTAGCAAACCGCCATCGGTGTGCCCTGAAATGGCGGGTTGCCTATCGGCGAATCTGCTTTACCGTGTTACAATCGGCAGAAAATTACTAGCATTAAATCGATAAAACGAAACTATATAGTGCTTGCAAGACAATCTCTGAAAGCCATATTCAACGCGGCTTACAGACAATTTCTACAATCGAAGTTTTTTAAAACTTACCATGTTCAATATGCCACCCTAACTCGTGTGGATGTAGGATACTAATTTCTAATGGAGTTCTCTAATTCCTAAATAAAATTGCAAAAATCTTTGTCACGATGCAATCGGCTGAAACCCTTGTAGCATAAGGCTTGCAGAGGTTTTCGGATGAACACTATATAACTAACTGCTTTATTTTAATATTTTAATGAGGTGACCCTGACTGAATAATAGCTCCACCTTCCACTTTTATCGGAGTATCGGCAGGTTTTAATTCTGTATTAGCTGGTTTAATCGTGCCTTCTTGCAATTTTGTAGCAACTTCGTCCGTTGCTAGATTGGGAAGCTTAGGCGAAAACACTTCTATTGGTACATATGTTGTATCAAGAACAACTCCAACAGCATCGAATTTCTTGCTATCAGCGCTTTCCCATTTAAAACCTGCATCAATAGTTGCGTAGTCTGCTGCCTTTAAACTTGTAGCAAAACCTACTGATTTAGCTTTGTAGGATTGTACGCTGATAATACCATTCCCTGCACATTCTTCGCTTTTTGGTTGCACTAATGTCGCAGAACTCAGTAGCACTATTTTTTTATTAGAAGCTATCATTTGTTTAACTCGGTCAGATATTATTTTCCCTTTCTCTGTTCTGTCAAGGTTATCTAAAAGAATAGCTGGAGAAATAGGGGCAAGTACGCTTTTGACGTTTTGAAAAAAAAAGATCGTACTTGTATGTTTGATTAGAACTCAAGCTTGCTGAAAACTCAGATTGAATTGCTTGCGGGAGTTTCGCTTTTACATCCCCTTTTGTTGTCGAATCTGTGATAATTTCTTTTTTAACGTACCCATTGGCATTCCCAAAAAACTTACAATCTGGCTCAGATAATCCTAATGCTTCTCTAACGTCTTTAGCGTAAAACTTCACAAGGTATTTATTGTCATTTGTTGCTTCATAAATTCCTCCCAACCATTGTTTTACAAAGTTTAGAGCATCAGGGTCAGGTGATGGTTGACCATTAGCGTCATATAATCTTGTAAGAATCGTGTCTGGATTGGTAAGAGCTAGAGGCGAAGGCCAATTTTTTGGATCTGCACTTAAGTTTAGAACAGTTGGGTCAGGGCTTAATCGAACCACACTATTTTGCTGGTCTTGAAAACCTCCGCCAGGCAATGCGAGAACGGCGTATATATTTGTCCCCCAAAAATATGAACCCGCATCAATATCAAGAACCTCTGAATTTTTATTAACCTTGGTTGTTTGTATTGGTGGCTTGTCTTCTTCACCTGCTTTATAAACAACAACATTAAGATCTTGATCTGTTCTATTATGAGCATTTATTCTCACAGTGGTACATCCAATAAAACCCAAAGACAAAACCAACGCCAGGGCGAATTTGGCGACAATTATTTTTTTCATATCTAACCTCAAATTATATATACCACTAGTTCATTTAGGTTATGCATCTCATTCCTTCTGTGAGTACAGGATGCGCTTGCTCGCAAGCTCGGCTTGGGAGTTCAATTTCGAGAAGCCATTGCTTCGAAAACTCTGAAAGCTAGAGCTTCCCGATCGGTGTGCCTATCGGCGAAATCGCGTTATCGACTTGGCGGTAATTTATGTGTTGGGCAATTATCATGACACTGTGCGCATCGAGTGTTTTTTGAATAATGAAAAAATGAATCTGTGCCATTTATATCGAACATTTGCTCTGTTTTGTATTCACTTTCATCAAAAACACCCCCTACGTTTTCACTGAGCTGGTGAATAGCTGCTTTAAAACACCAATGGCTAAGCCCTAATTCTTTGCTGAGCTGGAGCAGCTTTGCTTCACATGTCAAAAAAACTGATGCGTCGTTGTTTTTTACAAATACGATAAGTTTCAAGTCTACTGGATCACGGGCTATATGATTAAGATTAACTCCACCCTTATAACTCATTGTAAATAATGCCACTTGTTCATCCGTTATATTGTGATCTTGCAACTTATTCGGAAGGCAAGTGCAATAAACCATTTTCTTTAGCTGATAGTGGTCGGCAAAGCCTTCGCTACTATAAACATCGCACAGCAAATCAATTAAACTACAATCTTCATTAATTTTGTGCAAATTGCCTAAAAAAATTTGTATCAATAACCAGCCTAGTCAACGCCTAACTCCCAAGCATTGTTAACTTCAGACCACACACTATTAGAGAATTCTTCTTTATTATGCAAGAGCATGCTTTTTAAATTATTTCCACGTTTTTCGATAAAATCCAATAACGTTCCATCCTGCCTATAACTAGTGCTAATATTGGCTTTAAGGGCATCTCTTATTTGCACAAATTGCGCAGGCTTGGCAGTAAAAAGCAAATAATCATGAATAGCAAAAGCTAAAACATCAACAGTAGTTCTGCGCTCTGCGATTAACTCACCAGCATTAAAGTTTTTCCACTTGGACGCGATGTCCTTGATTTCATTCAATGAAAAAATGAATTGCTGGGCAAATTTATTGGCAACGTACTCTGGAATTTGATTGTCGGCGATAAGGTTATTGTTAAAGTAACCTTCAATGGAGACATCGACAGGAACATCTTGCCCTCTATGCCACAAAAAATGAGCCATTTCATGCAATAGTGAGAAATGAATCCTCGGTGATGGTTTATCCTTGTTAACGCATACAACTGAAGATTTACCAGAATCCATAATAAAAGCATCAAAGCCATTATTGCCTGCACTCACTGGCAAAATGGGCAATCCTGCTGCTTCGTATAAGGATTCTACGGTTGGGTATGCTTGGCGTAAATCAGAACTCGCTTTATTAGTCTCCGCTTGGAGCATGGCGGGGTCTTTTTCCGAAGTGTTGAGCTTGGGGACTGTAAATTTTTTTATTTGAGGTAGAACATCGCCAATAATCAAAAATGTATTTTCAATACGGCTTACCTTAGTCAAGTCTTGGTCTGCCAATGCCCTGAATGTTAAGTGCGAGGGTTTGTAATTTGGCGACAATAGCCACATTAAACCAATTTTAAGCGATTCGCATATGGGTCTAAGCTCATCAAATTGTATTTCCCGTTCGGCCGTTAAGTAGCCTTCAATTACTTCTTGAGGTAGTTTGGCTTTACTGGAAATTCTTTGTGGAGTAGTGCATTTACGCTTAATCTCATTATTAAGTCTGGCAGACAGTTCGCTCCTGATATTCATTTTTGCCAATATAAAAACAGATCATTTGATGGGAATCGGCCCAGGGCGTAATAGGCGATAGCTGTATTGCGGTTTAACTATTTGTCACTAGTGTTCACCTGCTAATATTAAAATAAAGCAGTAGCTTTAAATTATAAATGATTTGTTAATACAATTAAATTTATAACTAATTATAAATATTAGGATTTTATATTTTTAAATACGACCACTATATATAGCATTTTAATTCATAAATGATGGCTACATCTTGTGTGCAATATTTTCACCAAGCTTGTTTAAGGCAAGCGCCTTTGATCGGGCGCGTACTGTTTGCGCCCGACACTGATGCTATCTATACGCCTCTGCCGTTAACAGCCATGCCCTGCTGTACTTTCATCGCTAAGTCTATCATTTCCTGACAGACGTGATTCATACGTTGTAGCGCTTCGCGCATGGCGACGGCTTCGTCCCAAGGCGCGCTGATGTCATGGCCGTCTGCGCGCAGTTCGTTGAGTAGCGCAAACAGAGGGGAAACAAAATGTTGGTTATGGCCTTGCAACGCTAGGTTAAATCCGGTCGGTTGGTTTTCGCTGCTAAACGGCGCTGGTTGCGGTAAGCGTCTTGGGTAGTGATAGCGGCGTTCGGGCTTGGCTGATGCGTTGGCGTTCGGCGAGCCAACCGCCCAGGCTTGCACCATGTTGTTGCCATGTAGCGTTACCAGCCAGCGTTTAATCAGCTCGCCTTTGGCTAACGGTCTCAGCGTCAGTGTTACGCCGTTCTGCACGCTGACGTTAAAGTCCGGTTCCGGCGTGTTGGGTACTGCTTTCAGTTCGGCTTCCATGCGCTCAAACTCATCAGCAAAGGCGATTTGGTGTTGCACAACTTTTGCGCCGGTGAATTTACCGACAACAAAATGAAAGCCTTTCTTGGTCATACGGATGACCGGATAGGTTTGGCCGTTCTGCGAATTGATGTAGGGGGTCTCCGCAAAATTGCGGACACCCCATTCACCCGCTTCAATCATGCGCTTACGCACAATGCGTAGTACGTCATCATGGCGCTTGCCGTACACGTCGGCAATGTCTTGGGTGGTGGTAGTCGGTTGGCCGTCAGTGATGATGATATGGCCGGAAATTTCGGTATCAGTTTGCGCGACGGGCGCAACTTGGGCGTGGTTAATCATGATAAACTCCAGAACATGGTTTTTTAAACCATCGACCGTGCTGCTAAACAACGGGCGATGGATGACGTTCGGGTTAGCAGACCGGGTTCTGGAACCGGCAGGCCTTTCGGCCTCCCAAACGCCACCCACCATAATCGAGAGCATTTTTCCCGGCATCAGGAAAATGATTGAAAAAGCGAAGGGCATAAAAAAAGCCACGCACCAATTGGCGCATAGCTTTTGCGCCAGAACTACACGAGCTGCTAAACCCGGCTGCCCAATGAGGGGCAATGCGCTAAGCATAGTCCCGCGCCGTGGTGTTGTCAACGCTTGACTGTTGTATTCGTTCGGAAACAATAAAACCATGATTGACGAAATCCGCACCACCGACTATTTCCGCAATGACGTTTTACTCAAAACGCCCTTATATCCGCCGGGAACGGCAAGTGCCGAATAGGATGTGCCGAGGCACGAGGCGCATCTATCGAGGAAACACGCGAACGATGCGCCTCCCTTCGTTCGGCACATCCTATCAGCGCATCTTATGGCCTTAAAACCTGGAGTCGTTTTCACAAGGTATTCCGTCATGGTCACCATCCATTTTGGTGTTAGGGCAACTCCTAAGAAAATATTCGGCTTCTGCTCTTGAGCGCATTTGGCTGCAATGTTGCCGACCATCACACGAAAAACTTTCGGTTGGCTGCGTGATTGCAATTGCAGGCTCCTGAAACGCTTGGGGTTCTGTCTGAATTTCTACCTGCGTTGAAGCGATGTTCTTTTGGTAGTAGTTCCAGCCCACAAATGCGAGCAGTGCGTAAATTATTAGCTTCTTCAAGGGGCTTACCAATTTGTATTCATGTTTCTAACAAGTAATTATATGGTTCTGTATATCATGCAATTTTAAGCCAAGTGCATTTCATGCACCAAATAACTTGGGTGTGGTGCATGGAATGCATCCTACTTGGCTATCAGCGCATCTTATGGCCTTTGTTAGGCCAATCAATGTAGTTTCTCTTTCGAGTTGAAGATACATTGGATTTTCTCTATATCGGTTAAAGGACTATCTTTTGAAAAATTGGCAACCATAAGTCCATTACTGATAGAACCACTGCTTGACGCATTCGCACAGAAATCATGAGCAACAGAAATTAATGTAGCAATTGTAAGTTTATTAAGCCCATCAAGCTCGTAATCATCAGGGAGCGAGTTGAATGAATTGAGAGCTACGCGACCAGTTAGGAATTGTGCAGCAGCGACCCAAGACCAGCCTAATCCAAGGCTTTGTTTGATTAGAGTCTTGATTTCGTCGAGTGCGAGTTTTTTTATGAGCACCATTTCTAAGACTCTTACGCAGGCTAAAGTTTTTTCTAAATCATTCATAATTTATGATCAATATTAGTTATGGTCTAACAAGTAGTGCGTAGGGCGGTTTCGCGACAGCAAACCGCCATCGGTGCGCCCCGAAATGGCGGATTGCCTATCGGAGAATCCGCCTTACCGCGTTATCGCGCAGCGTCCGGTGGACCGCAGGGTTATGCCTTAACGAGCTTGGCAATTTCACGCTTCAGTTCAGCGCCAACCTCAAGGCCACGCTGGTAGCTCGCCGAGTGAGTTTCGTGCAGGGTAGCTTCATGGTTGCGGCAGTCGAGCAAACCATCAGCCACCCCCCTTCTTGAAAGAAAGGCCATGGCCATGGGGGATTTCTGGAATTTCGAGCGTTACAGTTGTCATTTGTGGTCTCTTATTCTCCGCCCTTTGTCCTGCAAACGATGCCGGTTTTGGCGGTGATGGCAAAAAAGTCGGCGCTGGTGAGACGGCGCCGGATGTAAGGCATAACTAGTTAATATATAGTTTCTGCATATCATGCAACTTTGCGTAATATACGGCAAGCCTTAGTGTTATTTTTTTCATCAGTGCCCAATTTATGTTACGCATTCGCTTGCCCCACCTCGCCATTGACCTCTGTTCCCGGCACCTCTAACCCCGCTTTTAAGCGCTGGCTTTTTTCATTCGTGCGTTGTTTGTGCTTGGTCCACCAGTCGATGCCGTCGTATAAAATTGATTCGGCGGCGATGGTGCTGATGCCCATGTCGATGCGTTTTTGTGCGGCATCGGCTTCGACGGAGGGGTTGATGCTGCCGGGGCCGTCGCCTATCCAGTTGGCTTGGCTCCAGGCGCGGCGTAGCATTTTGTCTTCAAAAAAGCCGCGCGCGATAATGTGACCGTTTGCGATTTGGTCGGCTAGCCATTCTTCGTAAATCGGTTGGGCGAAATAGCAGGCGACCAGTTCCCGGCGCACGCTGAACATGCGCCAGGCGTCTAATAGCGCGGCGCGGGCGGCGGAATACGAGCTGGTGTAGTGTTTGATTAGCACTTCAAACGGTAAGCCGAGTTCGGTACCGATTTGACGCATGATGGCTTGCGACGAAGGGTTCGAATTCGCTGGTTGGGGCGGCCTGGGTTGGATTCTATCGGTTCTTCGCCGGGCAAAAGGTTGACGACTTTGCCGGGGCCGTCTAAGGTCGCTTCCGGGTATTTGCCGTCCCATAGGTTGACGCGCTTGATGTAGTCGGCGCGGTCGGCGTCTTCAAACAAGCCTTGGAAGGCGTCTGGGCTCATTTTCATGAAGATTGCAAACGCGCCGTCGACGACGGCGGCTTGTAGTTCGGCTTCGGTGTAGCGGCTAAGCTGTATTAACGGTTCTATCACCGGCGCTAACAGGGGGATTCCGCGCAGTTGGCCGGGGCGTAAATGTTCGAAGAGTAAAAAGAAGTTACGCCGTCCGGTTTTGGCGCCAAAGGCTGGTATAGCCGTCCATTTGCGGTTTTTGCTGTTGATGTTGTTGGGGTTTTGGTTGCAGACGTGATAGGTCTTCGGCGCGCCGTTGGCGTCGATTTCGACTCCGGCCAATAGTTTTTCGCTGTCGGGTTGTTTGTCCGGGTTGCTAATGCGGTCGGCTTCGATGAGTTGTACGACTATGTGTTCGTCGCCGTCTCGGTTGGCTCCTTGCCCAATTCAAATAGACAGCTATTATACTTTAAACGGTTAAGTTTTCGGTTTTTACAGCTCGCTGTAGGGTACGCTACGCGTACCTTTTTATTGATTTTATTACGATTTTTTTAATGGTACGCACAGCGTACCCTACTCAAAAAAACCGAAAATTTGAACGTTCAGAGTATATCAGGTTGCCACCTCGCCCTCAATTCCAACTAACAAATTTTGATTTTAACGTGGAAAAATCTGTTTCAGGTGCTGCAGGTATCGCGTGAATCAACATTGGCTTATTTATTGCTTATAATTAGAGCATTTCACTATATAAGCCGCTAATTATGTCCAAAATGAGTCATTTTAATGTTATCGAACAATACGAAGACCATAAGCGTGCATTATTTACGCTATTGTCATCGATATTAACCTGCTTTGCTGACATAAAAATGTTTGAGCAAAACCAAGACGAGTTGACGGAAAAGCTCAACTCGCTTTGCTCTTATTACCCATTTGTTAGCCTATTATATCTACTCGATGCAAATGGAAAACAAATCAGCCGTAACGTACCTAGCAAGTACTTCAAAAGTCCGGCCAAAATTGGCTTTGGCGTCGATAGAAGTAACCGACCTTATTATGCACTCGCGATGGCAACAGACCACGTTGTCGTAACCGAGCCATACTTGTCGAGTGTCAGACAAGAATTGTGTTTATCAACAAGTATAAAAATCACCCAGGCCGATGGCAGCGTTAAAGGCGTCATTGTGCTCGATATTGATTTAGGCGCTGCGTTAGCTTTTTTAGCGGGCGACAGCCGCCGACTCTATTTTGAGCCTTATTTTAAGGTCATGTATTCATCGATTGTGCTTGGTTTGTTTATTGTCGCCTTAACGCTGTTATGCATTGGCGGTAGCGAATGTTTTAAGATATTTGTCACGATGGTTAAGCCTAATACGACGACTGAAACGCCGTTTGGCGTAGTCATTTATTTAACACTTGCGTTAGCTATTTTTGATTTGGGCAAAACAACACTAGAGGAAGAAGTGTTGTTGTATAAAGATATTCTCAGGCATAGTTCGACTCGGCGCACTATTACGCGCTTTATATCGGTCATTATTATCGCAGTGTCTATTGAAGCGTTGCTGATGATTTTTAAGTTCGCGCTGAACGGCGAAAGCGAGCATATTTTACAAGCGGTATGGATTATTATTGCAACGGCTTTACTTCTAATAGCTCTTGGCGTATACGTTTATTTAGGTAGCAAAGCGGAGGCTCAATTATTGAAAAAAACGACGATGCACTAAATTTATGACACATAAGCTGTCATTTGTAATGGTTATACTTTATGGGTACAGGTTTCAGGTTAAAACTTTATCATGTAAATAAAGACTTACTAATTGGAGCATAGGGCTCCTGACACACTTTAGCTTATTCAGGACACGGTTATGGCAACAAAATTTACTCCTTTAAAAGACCACGACACGCCGATTAAAGTGCTATTTACCGGTTATTTATGCACGGTTGGCATTGGCTACTTTTTTGCATTATTGCAAATCTTGTTTACCCACGGCATGGCGGATGGGCAATTCGGTTTATCGATAGATGATATTGTGTATAGTTATTATGGTAACCGTTCTGGTACGGTACTCGAAAACCAGTTAAATGGTGCGATGAAAGCTAATGCCTCAGCGGAAGAACGCTTTGACATCATCGAGTGGGTTAGAAAAGGAGCTGATGAAGATGATTATGAAAAGGATGGCATTAAAAAAATCATCGAAGAGCGTTGCGTCATGTGTCATAACGAATCGGCATCGATTCCAAACTTTCAGGATTTTGCTAAATTAAAAGCTTTAACCTCTGAAGACGAGGGCGCGACATTTAGCTCACTGACCCGTGTTTCGCATATTCATTTATTCGGGATTAGTTTTATCTTTATGTTTGTTGGCTTGATTTTTAGTTTTGCCGAAACGACGACGACCGAATATAAATGCATAGCGATTGGTATGCCTTATGCATTCTTAATCGCCGACATTTTGTCATGGTGGTTAACTAAAATTCACCCCATGTTCGCTTGGCTAGTCATTTTTGCGGGTATGGGCATGGGCGTGTCGTTTATTTTTATGTGGGCGACATCGATTTTAGAAATGTGGTTGTATAAACCCGTGTTTGAAACCGGCTTAGGTACAAAATACTTAGCGTTGCGTGACAATCCAAACGCGTCATTGTTTAAGCAACTTAAACCGCTTTTAATCACCGGCATTGAGTTAGCAAAAAAAGGTTTTGCTTGTGCTTATGATGTCTGTCTACATCAATTATGGCCTAAGTTAAAAGCATTATTAGATAAAAACAAAAAGTCATAACCGACGAGGCTTAGCCGCATTCGCGGCTAAGCCTTGGTTTTATTTCAAAAACGAACAGCAATAATCACTGGGTTTAATCACTTTCATCGTGAACTTCGCATTGCCTGCGACGTTAAACGATTCACCACCTTGTACTTTAAGCCATTGCTCTGACTCTGGTAGCAATACTTCTAGCTCGCCGTCAATTATTTCCATCAATTCCGGATCTTGCGTTGAAAACGTATATTCGCCCGGTAACATAAAGCCAAGCGTTTTCACAGAGCCATCTGGAAAACGTAGGGTACGGCTAGACACGCCGCCATCAAAATAAACATTCGCTTTTTTAACAATCGTAATATTGGCAAATTCTGACATGGTAACAACCTAAAAAAATGGAAGCGCATGATAGCAGAATTATCAGGTTTTTAATGAAACCGCGAACGGCGTTGACTGTGATTTAACCAAGAAGGCGTTATGAGTAGATTCCGGTCAACTTAGAGAGCCTTCTTGGGTGATTTTAGGTATTAGCACTTTTTAATGTCGATGTAATTTTCTTGGTTCTCAACTCGTTTAAACCATTGTTTGATTTTGCTATAGCCCGATAAGTCAAAATTACCCTCGTCCGCCACATGGGTGTAAGCATACAACGCTATATCAGCGATGCTGTATTGATTGGCAACAAAAAAATCATTGCTCGCTAAATGTTGTTCCATAACATCGAGAGCGGCATAACCTGCTTTCATTTTAGCAATAAGCTGTTCTTTATAATCATTTTCAGCTTTAAGTATTGAAACCCAATAGCGTGAGGTTGCGATATTAGGTTCGTGACTATATTGCTCGAAGAACATCCACTGCAACACGAGTGCTTGTTCAAAATGATCAACAGGCAAAAAGCGCGTATTTGACGCTAAATACCATAAAATAGCATTAGATTCAGCTAGATACTTGCCATCATGATATAAAACGGGAGTTCGGCCATTAGGATTAATTTTAAGGAATTCCGGGGTGCGAGACTCCTTATTGAGAATATCAATATTGACGCGTTCATACTCAATACCTAATTGATTGAGCAATAATCGAATTTTGTAGCAGTTACCCGATGGTAAAAAATCGTATAGTTGGTACATACTCCAGTTTTCCTTGAGATTTAGGGTTATCGTTAACGTTGTGTTTGTATGAAGCTAAGCAAATCGTTTAAATCGTTGCCGACCGCATCGAGAACCGCGCCGAGTTGTTCGTGGGGAAGCTTTAATCGGTTTACCCAAAATGTGGTATAGCCAAACGCCTTAGCACCCGCAGCATCCCAACCGGCAAACGCAACAAAAAGTATGTCTTCTTTTTTAAGTCCAAAGGCATCTACCGCCAGTTGATAGGCGCGTGGGTCGGGTTTATAGGTTTTAATTTCAGAAGTACTCAACACATGGTCAAAAACATCCGTCATAGCGGAATTTTTTGATTCCAGCCTCTAATATTGTTGGCGTTGCATTAGACAGAAACGCTAAACGAATACCTTGGTTTTTTAAAGACGTTAATACCAAAGGCGCATCGGGCCAGGCTTTAAGCTCAAGATACGCATGCATTAGTTGTTGGCGCTTATCTGGGGTTAGTTCAAGCTTGAGTAATTCAGCCGCATACACCAAACTGTCTTCAGTCGCTTGCCAGAAGTCTGCATACTGTCCTGATAAGACGCGTAGCCATTGATATTCAAATTGTCTAGTACGCCAGGCATTGCTTAGCTCAGTACCTTTTCCGGGGAACAGTTGCTCAGCGAGCACAAAAACTGGGCGCGGATCCAAAATAGCAAACGCATCAAAAGCAATAGCTTTAATCTTTGGCTGCGTATCACCATGCGCCAACGGAATTGACGCTAAACTCAGACTGGCAACACCAGTTGCTAGCCAATTTACAAACGTTCGTCGATTAAATAACATCATGACCTCATTCATAGTTAAGTGTTGATGATGGTTTTAAAAATTAGACTTTACAATACGGTAAGTAGTAACAACGACGCTACGACGGTTTACCATACGATTCAACAGCCGCTGCGATTAATAGCCCGTCGCTATGCCCAGTGTCAGTAAGCCCCTGGATAACACTCGCCCGATTTTTCGGCGACTGGTTTTGGCTGACTTTCGCTTTACCGACCAGTTTAGTAATAACGATTTCAATGCCAACAATAGATTCTATTAGTTTTTCGGTAAACGCATGAGGCGCATCGGATACCTGCCATTGCTCAGTAAATGAAGCCTCGCTTTGGCTGGTCAGCGCCTCAAGGTTAGAACGCAACCAAGCCGCATCGTCGATGACTTTTAGCGAACCATAAGCGTGCACCACTTTATAATTCCAGGTTGGAACGACTTTACCTGTTTCTGTCTTTGTCGCGTACCAGGATGGAGAAATGTAAGCATTCGGGCCGCTGAAGATAACCAACACGCCAACATCCTCGGCAAAATCCTGCCATATTGGATTGGCACGGGCAACGTGACCGCGCAAAAATGCCAAATGGTGTTGAATCCACAGACAAGTGCAGCGGGATATGATTGGCATTAAGACCATCGGTGGCCAAAGTGACTACGGTAGCGAGAGGATATGCCCGCATTAGCTCGTGCATGACCTCGATGCTGGGCTCTTGAAATTGTTCAGGTAGGTACATGGTTGGCTGTGTCTCTGGACAGGTTAACGTTCAAGGGCTTGATTATACCTTGATTACATTTTGACTTGGGCATGTCTGATTAACCACTGCATATAGTCAAGCTGCACATCTTCGTGCCGAGTAGCGAGATACATGGTTTTGCTTAGCGGTAGATTGTTAAAGCGCAAGCTGGCTACATCGGGATTTTTGGCTTTATCGGCTAGCAACCATTCTGGCAAAAGACATACACCACGCCCACTAGCCGCCAGCAGCAACATAATATCGGTTTCCTCTACGGTAATATGTGCGAGCGGCTCAATGCCTGCCGGACCTAGAACTTTTCTGAACATATCCAAACGTTCGCGTTCGACCGGATAAGTCAGAATCGTTTCTTGTTGTAAGTCAATCGGGTCAACGAATTCAGCCCCAGCCAGTCTATGTTGCTTAGCAACGATTAATACCAAATCAAAATTAAACAACGGCTGGTAATGCAGCACGCCGTTAAACACAGGATCAGACGTTAATACGGCGTCTAATTTGTACTGCCGAATGGCGTCAAAGGAATTGAAACGGTAACGCGAGGTGACTTCTATCGCTAAATCCGGCCAGGCTTGCAGATAAGGCTTAAGAATCGTGCGAAACCATTCATAACAAGCATGACAATCAATACCAAGCGTCAGTTTACCGGTTTTGCCCGCCGCCAGCAGGCTTAGGTGTTGTTCGGCAGACGTTACCGTGGCAATCACGGATTCAGCTACATCAGACAGATATTGTCCGGCTTGGGTCAATACTAAATGACGTCCTTGTTTACGCCACAATACGATACCTAAACGCTGTTCCAGATTTTTCATTTGATGCGATAACGCCGATTGCGTTAAATGCAGCGTCTCGGCGGCTGCATTTAAGCTGCCATACTGTTTAAGCGCTAACAAGATACGAAAATGAATCAACTCCATAATGATGAAATTTTCTCATGAAAGCGTGAGAAACTAGAGCTTATGCACAATTAGCCAAACGAGCCATTTGCCATCGTC
>NZ_LAJX01000119.1 GCF_000963695.1 Methylocucumis oryzae | reverse complement strand
TAGATTCGTTTTACGAGAAAGTATTGGCTAATTTAGTGATGGGAGGCACTACTTTTTTTTTTTGTATTTATTTCAGGCTTCTTTTTTCCATCATGCGTTTTATCCTAAATTTCAATATCGGCAATTCCTATGGAAAAAAGCGAAATATGTGTTATTGCCCTATACCTTTCTAACACTCGCCGGTGTTGTCTGTTTTATTGTTTATTTGGAGCATCCCTCGGCCTGTGCTGAAGTTTTTTATCACCGGCTCAATAAGTCATTGGTATCAATATATTTGGCTAAGTGCCCAGTATTGGTGGGTGGGAAACATCCTGGCCGCTTATTGGTATATCCCCTTTATCATGATTTTTTTTGTGCTTTCACCGATATTTATTAAGCAGATACAACTCCCTATAAAAATTCAGGTGAGTTTGTTTTTGATCTTATTATGCATTTCAACCTTAATTCATCGGCCATTGGATAATTTTCCACATCTACATTCGGTGATTTACTTTATGCCGGTATACATGCTGGGAATTATTTGCTCAATAAAGAGAGAACAAGTATTTAAATTTCTGGTAGGCAAGGGTTTTGTGTTGGGAATCGCTGTTGTTTTGATGTCAATGGCGCAAATTTTGCTCTACGACCATTATGGGAATTTTCATAGAAATCTCCTATTGTCTTATGATGGGATTGATATGATGCTGCTACAAAAAATATTGATGTGTTTTTTCCTGTTATCGGTACTGCAGAAATTTGAGCATAAAGACTTACCCTTTTTAAAATATATCGCTTCTGCCAGCTTTGCTATTTATTTCATACACCCTTGGGTTCTTTATTTCTTTGAATACTTGTCAGATTTTGGGCATCTTAATATTTTTATTGGACAGCTAGGTTTCGTGGTTGCTACACCGGTCGTTCTTGCTATCAGTTTAGTTATGGCGGCAACGTTTAAGAAGGCATTTCCTAATAAAAGTCCTTTTATTGTCGGTTGGTAAGCGGGGTAGGTTGTTGGATTTTCGTCCTTGCTGAGTTGACTTGTTTCATAAGCCTCTTTAGGTTTTTTTGTTCAGTAATGTTTCTCAGTCAAACCCGATTTGCTCAGATTAAGTTATTAATATGTCACTACGGACAATGGTAAACTATAGACTAAATACGTCAGGATTTATCGGAGCATACCTTTGGAAACGAATGATTTAAGAAATGTGGGCTTAAAAGTCACTTTGCCCAGGCTTAAAATCCTCCAGATTTTAGAAAAACAAGTTGATGAACGGCATTTAACTGCTGAAAAAGTCTATAAAATTCTGTTAAGCGAAGATGAAGACATTGGTTTAGCAACGGTTTATCGCGTGTTAACTCAGTTTGAAGCGGCAGGGTTAGTGACACGCCATCATTTTGAAGGCGGTAACTCGGTGTTTGAGCTGAGTACCGGCGACCATCATGACCATATTCTGTGTGTAAAATGCGGTAAAGTCGATGAATTTACCGACGAGGTTATCGAAGCACGACAAAAAGAAATCGCGATTAATTTAGGCTATGAGTTAACCGATCATGGCTTGTATTTATATGGCTTATGCCCTAAATGTAAAAAACCTTAAAGCCCCCTAATGTTTAAACCCTTAATTTTCTATATTGGCTTGCGTTATACGCGTGCCGAACGCCGTACTCAGTTTATTTCTTTTGTCACATTAGCATCGGTTTTAGGTATTGCGTTAAGCGTTACGGCGCTGATTACCGTGTTATCGGTGATGAATGGCTTTGTTGAAGAGATTAGTCAACGCATGTTAAGCATGACCGCACATGCCACCGTGACCGGTGCATCCGGTGAATTAAGCGATTGGCAAAACATACAGCTACAGCTTAAAACTAATCCTCATGTCATGGAATCAGCACCGTTTATTACTGGGCAAGTGATGATTAATGCTGACCGTCGCGTCAGCGGCACAGTATTAAGCGGCATATTGCCTGAAACAGAGGCTAAGGTGTCAGAAGTTGCGAATAAAATGCTGGCCGGTTCGTTAACAGATTTACATGCCGGTGAATACGGGATTGTGTTAGGTGCTGAATTGGCATCTTATTTAGGCGTATTAATCGGCGATAAGATAACTGTCATTACGCCACAAGTGACATCAACACCAGCAGGTGTGGTGCCGAGAATGCGCCGGTTTACTATTGTCGGCGTGTTTAAAGTCGGTATGTTTGAATACGACCGCAACATGGCGTTTATTCATTTAGACGATGCCGCTAAGTTATTCCGTTTTGAAAATAACGCCGTGTCTGCGCTACGTGTGAAACTGGATAACGTGCTAAAACGCGCCACAGGTTACGCAAATGTTGGCGGATAAGTTTAGCCCGAATTATTTAGTCAGCGATTGGACTAAAGCGCATGATAATTTTTTCCAAGCAATAAAAATGGAAACGCGTGATGTCAATTATTCTGTTATTAATGGTTGCCGTCGCAGCGTTTAATATTGTGTCTACGCTGATTATGGTGGTGACCGATAAACGTAGCGATATAGCGATTTTAAAAACCCAAGGCTTGACTTCACCGGCCGTCATGGGCATTTTTGTCGTGTTGGGTACGGTGATTGGTGTGTTCGGTACGTTATTAGGCAGTTTAGGTGGCGTGTTATTAGCGCTGAATGTGGCTAAGCTGGTTAAAGCCGTAGAGGATACATTTGGTTTTAAATTTTTATCCGCTCAGGTTTATTACATTAGCGACTTACCGTCTAAATTGATGTGGGGCGATGTTTATGTCATTGCCAGCATGGCATTTTTATTAACGGTGTTAGCAACGCTTTATCCCGCGTGGCAAGCCGCGAAAGTCAACCCAGCGGAAGTGCTGCGTTATGAATAAATCCATCATATTAAGCTGTAGCGGTTTATGTAAGCGTTATCAACAAGGCACACTGGACGTTGAGGTGTTAAAAGGCGTGGATTTAACCATCACGGCTGGAGAGCGTGTTGCGATTATGGGCGCTTCCGGTTCGGGTAAGAGTACGCTGTTGCATTTGCTAGGTGGTTTAGATAAGCCGAGTTCAGGTGAGGTCATTTTAACCGGCGTTAATTATAAGCAAGCCAATAGCAGAAAATTAGCGCGTTTGCGCAATCAGGCGTTAGGCTTTATTTATCAATCGCATCATTTATTAAGCGAATTTACCGTGCTGGAGAATGTCGCGATGCCATTGCTTATTGCTGGGCAATCGGTAAAAACAGCGCGCTCGGACGCTGAAGCGTTGTTAAAACGCGTCGGTTTAGGGCATCGTATCGAGCATAAGCCGGGTGAATTATCAGGTGGTGAGCGGCAACGCGGCGCGATTGCTAGAGCCTTAATCAATAAACCTGCCTTAGTGTTAGCCGATGAACCGACTGGTAATTTAGATAGCAAAACCGCAGAGCAGGTTTACGCATTAATGCTAGAGTTAAATCAAGAGTTAAACGTCAGCTTTTTAGTCGTGACGCATGACCATGAGCTAGCGTCTAAATTAGAGCGAGTGTTACACATGGAAGATGGGGTGATTAAAACTTAGCTATGTGAAAAATATGAAAACATCCAACAGATTTATCCGGGTTATATTGTCGATACTGTTTGTACTGGCTGGTTTTTGGATGTTGAATTATTCACTATATTGCTTTTGGATCTCAGGAGGTCCGCCAAATGATTATCCAGAAGCATGGTATCAGCAAGGGATTATTAGTGGGTGGTATAGCATTACGCTATTAGTTTCTGCGATATTTGCGCAGTTTACGCTTAAGCAAATAAAAAAAAGTATATTTGCAAAAATGGTTATAGTTTTGGTCCTGTTAGGGCTTTGTTATCCTTACGTCAGGCAGTATTTGCTTATCGATAACTGTTTGGACTCTGGCGGCAGTTGGTCATCAAAGTATTTCAAATGCGGCAGCGTCAAATAGCAAGTCGTTCAAGTCGACTGTTCTACTTCAAAGGCTCCATTTAAGACTTATGTTAAGCCATGCGTTTGCTTTATTCATCGGGGTATTATGCGCTCAGTATTTGCCTGAGCTACCCGATGGGCGAATGCTGGTTGTGTTAGTCATATTTATGCTGGTTACGGCTTGGCAACGTTGGTGGTGGCTGTTGGCATTACTTGTCGGCTTAACATGGACAATAGCCATCGCGAATAATAGGTTAGCACAGCGTTTACCGGAAAACTTAGCCGGTAAAGACTTAATCATTAGCGGTCAGGTGTTAAGCTTGCCCGATGGCGATAGTAAGGCCTTGCGTTTTGACTTTGCACCCGATGTCAGTGAGCTTAAGTTACCGGATAAAATTCGTTTAAGCTGGTATCAGGCAACTATGTCGGTTAAAGCGGGGCAGTATTGGCGATTTAATGTCCGTTTAAAACCGCCGCACGGGCTGTTAAATCCAGGTGGTTTTGATTATGAGCGCTGGGCGCTAAGCGAAAATATAGGCGCAACCGGTTATATTCGCCCATACCCTAAACCGGTGCTGTTGGAGGAAGGTTCGGCCTGGCGGGATATTAATGTGCTTAGGCAGTTGATTAGCGATTATTTAGCTCAACATCAGCATTCGGCGTTATTAACCGCGTTAACGATAGGCGATGGCCAGGGCATTAGCCGTGAACAATGGGATGTGTTTAGGAAAACGGGCACGACACATTTAATTGTGATTTCCGGTTCGCATATCGCGTTAGTGGCAGGATTGGTGTATTGGTTAGTGGTTAAACTTTGGGCGTATAGCGGTGTGTTGCGTTATTCGGCGCAGAAAATCGCCGCTGTCATTGCCGGTTTGTCAGGTGTGTTTTACTCGGTATTGGCCGGGTTTTCTATTCCAACCCAGCGCGCGGCTATCATGCTATGCGTTTACATGTGGGCATTACAGCAACAGCGCGTCTATAAGCCCTTGTCGGTGTTAGCGATAGCGGTTGTGGCGGTGGTGTTATTCGACCCGTTTGCGGTCTTTGCGCCAGGCTTTTGGTTGTCGTTTTTAGCGGTGTTTATTATTGTCTATTGCTTGTCTGGACGCTTAAAACAGCCTGGGCTTGTCATCGAAACCTTAACCGTTAATTGGGCAAGCTTCGTCGCGTTAACGCCCATTGTGTTATTTTATTTTCAACAGTTTAGCCTAAATGCGCCGATTGCTAATTTAATAGCGGTGCCGTTTATTAGCGTGATTATCGTACCGTTGGCATTAATAGCAGTGGGCTTATTGTTTATTTGGCTAGATGCAGCAGAATGGTTGTTAACGCAATTAGATACGCTCTTAGCCTATGGTTATCAAGGTTTAACCACTATTGCCAAGCTGCCTTATACCACATTGACCTTGTCGCAACCGACTTGGCCGTCGCTGCTATTAGCGCTACCCGCCGTGTTATGGTTATTAGCACCTAAAGGTATACCGATGCGCGGTTTAGCGTTGGTTTTACTCTTACCGTTATTTTTTACTGAAGGCGATAAGCCGCGCGTGGGTGAGTTTAACGTGACGGTGTTAGATGTAGGCCAAGGTTTAGCTGTTGCGATAGAAACGGCTGAGCATTGGTTAATCTATGATACCGGTGCAAAATTTTCGTCAGATAGTGATATTGGCTTGTCGGTGTTAATTCCGTTTTTACGCATACACGGCGTGACGGCGCTGGACAGTTTAGTGATTAGTCATGGCGATAACGACCATATTGGCGGTAGCGCATCGTTATTAGCTGAAATTCCAGCACGTCAACTATACACCAGCGTACCTGAGTTATTATCGGCTTATCAGCCAGAGTTATGTCGCTCAGGTCAGCATTGGCAATGGGAAGGCGTTGAATTTACGATGTTAGCCCCGTCTGAGCAGCGTTTAGGCTCGGAAAACAATCAATCCTGCGTCTTAAAAGTCAGTAACGGTCAGTATTCGGTTTTATTAACCGGCGATATTGAAGCGGAAGCCGAAGCGTGGTTAGTCGAACATCAACGCGAACAATTAGCCACAACGGTGTTACTCGCACCGCATCATGGCAGCAAAACCTCATCGACCACGCCATTTTTATTAGCGGTGCAACCTGAAGCAGTGATTATTTCCGCCGGTTACCATAATAGCTTTGGTCATCCGCATGAGTCCGTCGTCAAACGTTATCAACAATTAGGCATTCACGCTGTCAACACAGCGGATAAAGGCGCGCTAAGCCTATATTTCACACAACAACGTTATGCGCTAATAAGTCAACGTGAAAGCCAGGCCAGGTATTGGCATAATACGCAGCAATTTCAGCTAACAACACGAGAGGAGTGAGTCATGGCAGAGTTTACTGTCACCGGAGATGTAGACCCGTTTTTACATGTGAGTCTTAAACGCGGTGAGAAAATTTATTGCGAATCTAACGCAATGGTGATGATGGAAAACGGCTTAGAGTTAAAAGGCAAAATGACCGGCGGCATTGGCGGCGCGTTAACACGGGTTTTCGCAACCGGTGAGTCGTTTTTCCAGCAACACATCGAAGCGGTGCGTAGCGATGGCGATTGTTTATTATCACCCGCGTTACCTGGCGCGATTCAAGTCTTAGAAGTCGGTCGCGACAGCTATATGCTGACCGATGGCGCGTTTTGTCGCGGCAGAAAGTGGCGTAAATTTAAACGTGCGTACGCAAAATGTGGGTTCGGCATTATTCGGTCATTCAGGTGGTTTTTTTGTTTGCGAAGCCACAGGCGTCGGTAAATTAGCTGTCTCAGGCTTTGGTTCAAGTTTTACCTTAGATGTCACGCCAGATAAACCTATTACGATAGATAATGCCCATGTCGTGGCGTGGGATAGTCGTTTACACCACGAGATTTCAGTCGCCACGCAATCAGGCGGTGGCATTTTCGGGCAATTAGTCAACAGCGTAACCAGTGGCGAAGGCGTGGTGTTGAAGTTTTCCGGTACCGGTAAAGTCGTGATTTGCTCGCGTAGCCGGGATAATTTTATTGCGTGGTTAGTGAAGTTGTTGCCGGGTGGGCGTTCGTGAGTGTTTGGTTTAATGGAGTGTGGGAGCATAGTTGAGTTTCAAGCTTTCAAAACCTGAGGGCCTGGCTAACTGCTTCCATAGTGAAGTAGTCCATGTAGTATTAGCTAAATAGTGGATTCGAAACTGAACAATCACCAATTCCGGCAAAATATACCAAATTAATACGTTCAGACACTATCTTCAGAAACGTAGAGTTTTTCAGAAGTATTTTTAAACTAGGTAATTACAATGGAATTCGTACAAAAGAAAAAATCGAATAAACACACTTTCACGCTTCATGATGACTATTTTAATTTCGCGTATAAAGATAACAATGGGTCTGGAGATGTTGATTTAAATTATGCGGATTTGCCGCAAAAATCGTCTGTTCAAATCGAACAAAATGAATGGTTTAGGAATGTAGGCGTTCTGTGGGTTGCATTAGGGATTGTCCAGTATAGCCAAGCTATTTTCTTAAATATGCCCTTAGCAGGCAAGGGAGTTTGGATAACCGTTGGTTCGGCATGCCTTATCTGGTTTTACCTTTCAAAGGTAAAGTACACCGTATTTCGTACCGAACGAGCAAATGTTCTTGTTATTCAGGATAAAAATCATGACAAAATCATCGATGAACTAAATAAGAGAAGAAAATCACAGCTTCTAGCATGGTATGGAGATGTCAACCCCCAAAATAATCTTGAGAATGAGATACAGAAGTTTAAGTGGTTGGCGGAGCAAAACATCTTGAGCAAGGAAGAAGCCGAGATAAAAATTGCTCAGGCGGAGCTCCTACAAAAGGCAAACACTCAGCTACCTAAGGAGAGGCTAAACTAACGCTGTAAGGTGGATTCGCCGCTAGGCAATCCGTCATTCCGGGCCGCACCGATGGCGGTTTGCTGCTGCCAAACCTCCTTACTTCGCTAAAAAGTCACGTTGTTGTTAGCTCACAGCTTCGATGTTAGTTTTTACTTAACAAAGACGTACAATCGCCTTCATGAAAGTTTCTGAGTTATTGAGCATTTTAGAAAAAGATGCTTGATTTTTGGTGCGTGAGCGTGGCAGTCATCGTCAATTTCATCATGGTACTAAATCTGGAACAGTCACTGTTGCGGGTAAACTCAGCATTGACGTGCCTCGCGGCACGCTGAACAGCATTTTGAAACAAGCGGGTTTGAAGGAGTAACTATGCGATATATGGTTATAGTTGAGAAAGGCGAATCAAGTTATGGTGCTTTTGTTCCTGATTTGCCTGGTTGTGTAGCGGTTGGGGAAACTGAGCAAGAGGTTATTGAGCTGATTCGAGAGGCCATTCAATTTCATCTGGAAGATTTGCAAAATGAAGGTCAGCCAATTCCTCAACCCGTATCAAAAAGCACATTTATCGAAGTAGCTGCGTAAAAGGAATTCGCCGCTAGGCAATCTGTCTTCGGGGCGCACCGATGGCGGTTCACCGTTTTTGATGAGCAGTAATCATCTCTGGAAAAACGGGAGATGATGCCAAAAAATCAGGAACGGGCTGTCGAGGCTGCTATTGAAGAGGTGAAAAAATGAATCAAAAATACTGCTATGTAAAAATCGTTGAATGGTCAGATGAAGACCCATAATAAAAATTATTGCTGATTTACTCTGACCCCGATTTTACTAGACTTTTTATCTAACTCAAGACTTTTTATGAAAAAATCTACTCTCGTTATTATTGCGATAATTACGTTTCTTCCTTCTTGTGCTTACATAGCCATTAAATCTGCGCCGTCAAAACACGATACGGTTACTCGCAGCCGTGCGGCATTAAAAGCTGATGCGTTGTTTTGGCAAATCTTTCATGCTGGCGAATATGAAAAAATTTCCAATGCATTAGAAAGTATGACGGCTGCTTATTTGGATGCTCCTAACGATTCAGTTACGGCTGCACACTTAGGATGGCTCCATATTTGGCGATTAGCAGAGCGTAGTCGGTTGCAGGAAATACCGTCTTTTATCACTGATGATGCGGTATTAGCCCATAAATATTTTCATGAGGCTGTGAGGCTCAATCCTTTAGATGCCCGCTTTTTAGGTTTTCTGGGGAGTTCAATCGTTGCCGAGGGGACGATTCATAAAGATGAAAAGCTCGTTCGCGAAGGGTATTATTTATTGGTGGACTCAATCAGCGAATGGCCTGAATTTAACTTTTTTACTGCAGGCTATATGATGAGTTCGCAACCCGCTAACTCGTCCCAATTCCAAGAAGGCCTGGAATGGCAATGGCGTAATTTAGATGTTTGTGTCGATGAGACCGTCGATAGAAATAATCCTGATTTTTCTAAGTATATGCGATTGCTGACGGTGCAGGGAAACAAACGGGTGTGCTGGAATTCTTGGATTGCGCCACATAATTTTGAGGGATTTTTTTTAAATATGGGTGATATGTTGGTGAAATCAGGTGATTGGGCTACCGCTCAAAAAATTTATGCCAATGCGAGATTATCAGCCGATTATGTCAAATGGAAATTCCGTGACGTACTGGAAAATCGTATTAAAAATGCACGGGATAACGTTGCTCAATTTAACGATGATTCGAGTGGTCCATCGGGTGTAAAAATCATGTTTAATTCGTCATTCAACTGTGTGGCATGTCACCAGCAATAATATTGAGCTTAAGTAGGGGGCACCCGACATAAGCGGTTAAACTAAGTATTTCGCGATGTTAGTCGTATCAAGATTTTTTATACCAAGCCCTGGCGCATACCCATAATTCGACTCGTTCAACACCTTGATTTTTTAAGGTTTTGGTCAGCTCATCCGCTGTCGCGCCGGTGGTCATGACATCGTCTAGTAGTGCAATATGCTTAGCCGGTAAAGGTTTAACTACGCTAAACGCATGTTTGATATTTTGCCGACGCTTTTTAGCGGTTAATTGCGTTTGTTGCTCCGTCGGGCGGTTGCGTTTACAGCTATAAAAATCAATAGGTAACTTCAATTCGGTCGCAACAATTCTTGCGATTTCCAGCGCTTGATTAAAACCGCGTTCCCGGTAACGTTGCCCATGTAACGGTACCGGTAATATCAGTTCGGGTAAGTCGTCTCCTGGGATATGCTCGGCTAATAACTGTCCTAAAATACGCGCATTTTTAAAATCACCACCGAACTTCAATTGGGTAATCAATAACTGCATGGCATCTTGGTATAAAAACGGTGCCAGTGTTTTATCAAAAGCCGGTGTTAACCTTAAACATTCCCCACAAACAAGCCCTGATTCATTGGTTGCTAGCGGGCGCGCGCATAGTGAACAACAGATGAGGTTACGCGCTAAGTCTCGGTAACAATACTCGCACAAGTCTCGACCTAAAAAACCTTCATGCCCGCATAAAACACAAGTAGGCGGTAGCAAGTAATTCTGTATAATATTAAGCCAGTTGTAACCCATAACAATAATATCAAGTTGACAAGTGTTTGAGTAAAGTCGCTCACACTATACCCGGAGAACATAGCCATGTCTTTAATTCGCCACGATTGGCAAACCAGTGAAGTGCTCGCGCTTTTTGCAACGCCGTTTAATGATTTGATTTTTAACGCACAAACGCTGCATAGACAATTTTTTGATGCCAATGAAGTGCAAATCAGTAGTTTGCTCAGCATTAAAACTGGCTCATGCTCAGAAGATTGCGGCTATTGCCCGCAAAGCGCGCGTTATCATACCGGTTTGACGTCTGAAGCCCTCATGCCAGTGAGTGATGTAATACAAGCAGCAGCGCAAGCCAAACAACAAGGTGCCTCGCGTTTTTGCATGGGTGCGGCGTGGCGTCAGCCTAAAGACCGCGATATAGAGCGTGTCGTTGAAATGGTACAAGGCGTTAAAGCCTTAGGTATGGAAACCTGTGCAACTCTCGGTATGTTAACCGATAGCCAAGCCGCACGTTTAAAAGACGGTGGTTTGGATTATTACAACCATAACCTCGATACTTCAGAAGATTATTACTCTGAAATCATCACGACACGCACGTATCAAGACCGTTTAGATACTTTAGATAGAGTGCGCGCGGCCGGTATTAATGTCTGTTGCGGCGGTATTGTCGGCATGGGTGAAAGCGATGACGATAGGGCGAATTTGCTGGTGCAATTAGCTAACTTGCCTAAACATCCCGAAAGCGTACCTATCAACATGTTGGTGCAAGTCGAAGGCACGCCGTTAATGGGTACCGATGCGCTAGACCCGTTACTGTTTATCAGAACTATTGCCGTGGCGCGCATTATGATGCCAACTTCGCGTGTCCGATTATCGGCAGGCCGCAATAGCATGAGCGATGAAATGCAAGCCTTATGCTTTTTGGCGGGTGCGAATTCTATTTTTTATGGTGAAAAGCTATTAACCACCGATAACCCCATGACTAACCATGATAAGCAATTGTTTAACCGGTTAGGCTTACATGCGGGTGGGTCTAGTTATGCGTAATTTCGTAGGTACAAACGTCGGCTACCAACTTAAGTAGGGACAGGGCGTTTAGAGAGCAGGTGTCGGCAGCAGGGATGCTGCCGCCAAGCCTACAGGGATGTATTTACGGCGTCCTGCGCTCTGAATGTCCTGTTCCTATTTAGCATTGTCTCGTCTAAAGTGCATAGCCCATAAGCCTAACTAAACCATGTCGTTTTCCCACTTACAACATCACTTACAGTCACTAGCCGCACAAAACCTTTTACCGCACTCGGCGTATTTTAGAAACCGCCCAAGGCGTTAAGGTAAAGGTAGACGGGCGCAACGTTATTAATTTTTGTAGTAACGATTACTTAGGGTTAGCAAGCCATCCTAAAGTGATACAAGCCTTGCAGCAAGGCGCAGAACAATACGGTGTGGGCAGTGGTTCTGCGCATTTAATAGCGGGTCACAGCCAGGCGCATCATGAGTTAGAGCTGGCTTTAGCCGAGTTTACTGGGCGCGAGCGCGCATTGTTATTTTCGACTGGGTATATGGCTAATATTGGCGTAATGACTGCGTTATTAAACGCTGGCGACACGGTATTAGAAGATAGGCTGAATCATGCGTCGTTACTCGATGGTGGTTTAAGCTCTGGCGCGCGTTTTCAGCGTTACGCTCATGCGAATAGCCAGCACTTGGCTGAGCAGTTAGCGAAAGCGAAAGCGAAAGGCAACAAACTGATTGTCACTGATGGTGTGTTTAGTATGGATGGTGATATGGCGCCGTTAGCTGAACTCGCTACGCTGGCACGCGAGCATAAGGCTTGGATAATGGTCGATGATGCGCATGGCTTGGGCGTGTTAGGCGCACAAGGCGGTGGGGTTTTAGAACAGTTGCAATTAACGCAAGACGATGTACCTATTTTAATGGCGACGTTGGGGAAAGCATTGGGTTGTTGTGGTGCGTTTGTTGCCGGTTCAGAAGCGCTGATAGAAACCTTAATTCAGTCGGCGCGCACGTTTATTTACACCACAGCCTTACCGCCCGCGCTGGCGTGTGCCAGTTTAACGAGTTTAACGCTGTTGCGTGATGAAGCCTGGCGTAGAGATAAACTGGCCGAGCTTAGTGTGTATTTTAGCGAAGGTGCTAAGCGCTTAGGGCTTGAAATCTTGCCGTCCGTATCGGCCATTCACCCTGTGATTATTGGCGATAGCGGTAAAGCTTTAGCCGTCAGCCAAGCGTTATTGGTGGATGGTTTATGGGTTACGGCGATTAGGCCACCCACCGTACCTAAAGGCAGCGCGCGCTTACGCGTCACGTTGTCGGCCGAACACGATAAAGCCGATATTGATTATTTATTAACCCGCTTAGCCCATCATTGTCATTAATGACTCAGTTACATATTGAATGCTTAGGTGCGGGTGAACCGCTAGTCATGCTACACGGTTGGTCTATGCATAGCGCTATTTGGTATGAGTTTGCGCAAGAGTTGGCTAAGTCTTACCAAGTTTATCTGGTCGATTTGCCCGGACATGGCTTAAGTGACACAGTAATTCCTTATAGTTTAGCGTCGGTAGGCGATGCGATTATTGCGGCATTACCGAATCAGCCTAGTTATTGGTTGGGTTGGTCATTAGGTGCGACGCTTGCGTTGAGTATAGCCGAGCGTCATCCGGAGCGAGTCAAGCGCTTAGTGCTGATCGCAGGTAATCCTTGTTTTGTTAAACGCGCCGATTGGCCTGGGATGAGGGCAGAGGTATTACAGCAATTTGCTGAGCAGTTATTACAAGATGCGCCTGCCACGTTATTGCGCTTTCTAAGCTTACAAGTACAGGGTATGGCGGCGTATAAGCCGGTGCTAAAACAACTAAGAAGTGCATTATCAAAACGGTCTGCACCGAATAACGCCACGTTACAGGCCGGTTTAGCTTTATTAACCGATACCGATTTAAGACCTGCATTAACCAAACTTGCTCAGCCCGTTATGGCGTTATTAGGGGCAAAAGATGCCTTAGTACCTAAAGCGTTAGCGCCTGCATTAGCTGAATTAAATCCTCAGATACGAGTTAACTGCTTAGCCGGTTCAGCTCATGCGCCTTTTTTATCCGATAGTGCCGAATGTTTGGCACTGATTCATGACTTTTTTCAATGATTGCCGCGACTAATACGATTAAGCAACAGATTAAAGACTCGTTTGCTTTGGCTGCGCCTCGCTATGAACAAGCCGCTCAATTACAACAGGCGAGTGCAATACGGCTTGCTGGCTTGATAAAACCTGGACTTGAGCAATGTTCCGCGCAAACGGTTGTGGAATTAGGTTGTGGTACCGGTTTTTTGACCGAAGCCTTAGCACCGGTTATGACTACGCACCGCTTTATCGTCACCGATTTTGCGAGACCTATGTTGTTAACCACGCAGCAAAAATTGAGCAGCTTAACTACACTGCACTATGCCTGTGTTGATATGGATGCGCTACCTTTTACCAGTAATAGTGTTGATTTATTGTGCGGGAATTTAGCGCTGCAATGGAGTCAGCAGTTAGCTGATAGTTTCAACGACTTCCGTAGGGTATTAACCCGCCACGGCCAGATAATGTTCACGACGTTCGGCGCGAATTCATTAATCGAGTTAAAGACAGCGTGGGCCAGTTTAGATAGCTATCAACACGTTAATGATTTTTATAGCCAAGAGCAACTGTATACCCTATTAAAACAAGCCGGATTTAGCACGATAACACTGCAATGCCAACGCCATGTTTGTGTATATGCTTCAGTGTTTGAGTTAATGCAGGCGTTAAAAACCATAGGCGCGAATAAAATCGTCGGCGCAAGCAAAAAAGGCTTAACGACACGCGCTCAGTTACAAACCTTAGAAAATGCTTATTTGCGTTTAACGCAGGCGTCTACGATTAGCGCGACTTTTGAAATTATCACCCTACAGGCTAGTGTATGAAATCTGGACTATTTATTACTGGAACCGATACGAATGCAGGTAAAACCTGGGCTACGCTCACTTTAATGCACTTATTACAACAGCAAAATCATTGTGTAGTTGGCATGAAGCCGGTCGCATCGGGGTGTTTGTGGCAACAAGGCGAATGGCGTAATGAGGATGCGTTAGCGCTACAACAGGCGTCATCGATACCGTTACCGTATGAGTTAATCAATCCTTATGCGTATGAATTGCCGGTATCGCCTGATATAGCCGGGAGCCATAATCCGGTTAAGCTTGAATTACTGAAACAACGTTACCAAACCTTACAAAGCCTGGCTGATGTTGTCTTAGTCGAAGGTGCGGGAGGCTGGTTATCGCCTATTAATGCAACGCAATCCATGAGTGATTTAGCATTGGCATTGCAGTTACCGGTGTTATTAGTCGTCGCACTACGTTTAGGTTGTATTAATCATGCGAGTTTAACACTTGCGGCGATTAAGCAAGCAGGACTTCGTTGCCTAGGTTGGTTAGCAGTAAGCGTAGACCCGGACATGGTATGTCCTGAGCAAACCTTACAAGTTCTAAAAGCTAGACTGCACGCAGAATTTCTTGGCGTATTAACTTATCAAGCGCAAGCGGACTATCAGCAACTCGGACAGGCGGTTGATTTAAATGTCTTAAGTCAGCAATTAAGTATGACTCAATAGTTTGAATATTAGGATTTTCTGATATAGTTTGACGTGCCGAACGGTACAACAAGACGCAAGTCTGAGGAGAGGAAATGTCAAACTATTATAAGAATTATTCCCGTCGCCGCTTTCTTACCCATACCAGTTTGGGTGTCGCTGCGACGTTATTACCTAACTGGTCGGGCGCTATGCAAGGCATGGCCATGTTGCCCCAAATGCCTAAGCGAACTGCCTCGCCCACGTTTAAACCCGATGTTGAATTTGAATTACGTTGTGAACGAGGGGCAGTACCTATTTTAACCGGACAACAAACCCGCGTGTTTCAATACCGCGCCAAGCTATTAAAAGGGCCTGATAATACCTTAGTCACTTTGCCTGATTCCTATCTAGGCCCACTTATCCAGCTACAACGCGGGCAAAAAGTCCGCATTCATTTACAAAATGCCTTACCCGAAGCTTCCGTGACCCATTGGCATGGCTTACATGTGCCAGCGGAAATGGACGGTCATCCGGTTTATGCGATTAATCCAGGTGAAAGCCTAGTCTATGAATTTGAAGTCTTAAATCGAGCCGGGCTACATATTTATCATCCCCATCCGCATGAGGCGACTGCCACGCAAGTTTATTATGGGCTAGCCGGTGCCATACGCGTTAGCGATGCTGAAGAAACTGCATTGGAGTTGCCTTCTGGCGCGTATGAATTACCGATTGTTATTCAAGACCGCGCCTTTGATGCAGATAATCAACTCGCGTATGGGCATGGTATGCATGCCAGCATGATGGGCAATTACGGTGACCGTATTTTGGTCAATGGCCGTGCCGATTATCAACTTGATGTCGATAGCCGCGCCTATAGACTTAGAATTATGAATGGCTCTAATGCGCGTATTTACAAATTGGGCTGGGATGATGGTACGCCTATCACGGTATTAGGCGTTGATGGCGGTCTGTTGGCGGCCCCGGAAGTTAAGCCATATTTAATGCTAGCACCGGGTGAACGTTTAGATGTCTGGGCGGATTTTAGTGGCCGTAATCCAGGGACGTTACTGACGTTGCGCAGCTTAGCGTTTAGCGGAGCCTTACCATCAATGGGTATGATGATGAATCACTCTAGTTTACCGTTAGGTAGCGATTTTCCCATCATGACGTTTAAGATTGCGCGGAAAATAGACGATAGTCCGAAATTGCCCAAACAATTAGCGTCACTGACACCGCTTACGCTTAACCAATGCTCGAATCCGAATCAGCCTAGGCCTATCGCGATTAGTGAAGGCCACATGGCGATGCTGTTAAACGGTCATGCCTATGAATACAATAATCCATTGCCTACTGAGCGTATTCCAGTCAATACCATTCAATTAATGGAAATTTTCCACGAGCATGGCGGACACGGCGGTATGGGCATGGGACGTAGGCATGGTTCAGGCGGAGGTCGGCACGGACGCATGGGTATGATGATGTCTATGGCGCATCCGATTCATCTACACGGTCAGCAATTCCAAATCATTAGCCGTAGTATCGAAGACGCTGATGATGCAGGCTATGCCAGTGTACGCGACGGTTTTATCGAGAGCGGTTTAAAAGACACAGTCTTAGTCATGCCTGGTGAAACCGTGCGCATTATCAAACCATTTCAAGACTTTAAAGGTTTGTTCATGTACCACTGTCATAACTTAGAGCATGAAGACATGGGTATGATGCGTGAGTTTTTGATTGAATAAAGGGTGAGGTTTCTGCGTCGTTATGGCGCAGAAACCTCTAGTTTTTTGATAAATGTATTTTTCCACGTTACTTAATGGGCGTTAAGCAGAGAGAAACTCTCCGCTAGCCGACGGCTAACAGAGAGTTTAAAGCACTATGGCAAGCTGCCATTACTTTTTAAATACACCAGCAATTGCCGTAACGCTTCTGGTGGGTTAGTTGCTGTCGCATGGCCGGCTTGGTCTTCGGTATTAGGTGCATGACAAGCTGGGCATGTGCGAACTTCACCCGGTTGTAATGTCAACCAGTTGCGCTCACGTACCACAAATTTACCTTTGTCATCAGTAATCTGCCAACTGACGGCTCTTTGCGTGGGTAATAACATTGCAACCGAACCATCATTAGCAATTTTAACGCTACCTTTAGGTGCGCCAGCCGCTAACGGTGGGTTTGCAGTAACCCCGTGTACAGGCACGCCCAATACTCGGCGACCTTGCTTAGGGGTGGTTGAGCCGCAGCAGCCGTATAAGCCACGAATTTGATCGGCTTGAAAGGCTTGAAAATGCGCGACTTCATAGAGTTTGCCTGAGTTTCCTGTCGTTTGTGTGCCAGAACCTTTGACAGCAAGATTAAACGGCTGTTGTTTATCATGACTATCACGTTGCGTGACATTGCGCATAATCGCTAAGGCTAGACCTTTAGATTTCAAATACTGTTTTAAACTCGCTTCAGTCACGCCTTCTTGTTGCAAGATTTGCAGTTCTGGCGCGCCTAAACTGGTCACTCTAGTATTAGGTCGAGTTCTAGCCACTAATTCTACCGGTTGTAATTCCCAGAGTTCAGTCGAGTATTGTCTCAATGTGTCAGGACTGTAATAGCTAATGACTTCAGTAATGCCATTGGTTAGCGGTTGGTCGGCTGTCCAAGTACCACCTGGTAATTGCTTTAATGTGCGTAAACGGAAGCTATAACGTGATTTAGGTGATGATACGGAGTTATCATCAGACACTGTGCCTTCGTTGCGGTCTTGTCGAGTTTCAAACGTATGAGCTGCGATTAACGAGCCATCGGTTAACGCGGCTGGGTCACGATAATGGCCAGAATTTTCCGGGCTAGGTGTTTCATCATCGCCTAGTAAACCAAACGTTGACGGGTCAGTCACATATTCAATACGCATATCATCTGGATTATGACCTGGCTCAACATGGGTTAACCGGACAATTTGTCCTGATGCATGTGCACCAAACTCTGGCGCATTAACGCCTATGAAATCATTAGGGTGGATAGGGTCTTGTTTAATCTGGAAAAAATTGGCGATTTTATTTTGGTTAGGACTGTCGATAACCGCTGTTAAACTTGGATCGTCGGTAAAAACTCCTTCAACATAGCTACCACCTAACTCGTGTCTACCAATATGGTTAACAGTTTCTAATTCGGAGCCATCTTCATTCACTTGCCAAGGGAAAAATTGATTAAAGGCATGACCATGCAAATTAGTACCCGCTAGCGAAATTTCATCGCGTGCAATAGGCTCTGGAAACACTTCTTTGCGGGTATTTAATATCTTGGCTTTAGCCGACTCGCCGGAATAATTAAACGTACCATAATCACCACCGTCTCTATCCGCAGCCGCTTGCTGGTCTTGTTGCAAATGATCCCAACGAGTAAAAATCACCCGGCCAAAGCTGTCAACAAACGGTGAAAAATCCCCTGATGGAGCATGTGTTACCATGGCTAATGCGCCTGTCGTTGGGTTTAAACGCCATAAGCCAGTTACCGTTGGCGCTTCTTCATACTCGTCTAATTGTGGGTATAAATGGCTTTTGCCGCCGCGCGGTCTATCCGAAGTAAAAATGATGCTGTCGTCAGTGCCATACGTTGGGCTTACATTATTGTAGGTTAATGGCTGTTTAGCGACTTTAGTGATAACAGGCGTTTCGTTTTTACCTAAACCGGTAATTTCGTATAACTGCCAGTTAAAACGCTTAACTTGATAGCGTTGGCTGGGCGCACCGATGACCATACTAAAAACCACTTTATTGCCATTCCAATGCACCGCTGGGTCACGCACGGCTATCGCTTGGTCGCTTTGAAAACCGTCTTGCCCAAAGCCTGCGGCTTGAGTTAAGTTTTTTAGGCTACCATCAGGATAGCGTATCCATAAATCACCACCGCGTCCGGTGCTATCTATATCGCCTTCTTGGTTGCAAAATGTTGAGGTTAGGGCGCAAAAGTCACCGGGTATGGGGACTTGAGTGACAAATACAATGGGATTATTGATTTGTGCTGCACAAGGATTGCTTAGCCCTGCTAGCAGCAAGAGGCTTAAGCCAGTTAGTTTCTTAATCATAAGAGTTACCTAGAGAGTATGTAGTTAAAAAATACGCTACCGATGCAATCGGTAGCGTGAAAAGGCGCATCCTTGCTTAAGCGACAGAAGAGGAGACCGTTGCTTAACTATTTCCCAACATTAATGTAACGCGTTAAACAGAGCTATTAACGTTCGGTGGCTGTTACGGACGTAAGAACTGCACTATCCGGTTATTTTGACTATCGATAACATATAAATTGTCATCGCTGTCAGTCGCTACCGTATCAGGACCGCATAAGGTCGAAGCACTGACGGGGGCAAGACAACTACCGGTATCGAAATGCCCATCTTGACCAAATACCAGATCAGCTCGTCTATCAGTCGTCAACGGGCTGTTGTACTTCAATACTCGATTATTGGCATGGTCGCTGATAAAGACGTCGGCTTGGCTGTTGACGGTAACTGAGCGTGGGTGACACAAACTATCGGCGCTGGTGGTAGCGCACGCTTTGCTAGTTAAATCGGGTTGTCCGAAAACATGGCTGGCACTGGTGGTATCTTTAGGAAAGGCTAATACTCGGTTGTTTGCCCAGTCGGCTACATATAAACGGTCTTCAGCGTCGACGCTTAAACCAAGGGGATGACAGAAGCTATTTGCACTGGCAATATCTGGGTCACCATCAAAATTACACAGACTAGACGTGAAGCTGCCGCCTTGACCATACACGGCATCGGCAACAACATTTGTCGTTAATGGCGCTAAGTATTTTAAAACACGATGGTTGTTTAAATCCGCCACATACACACTATCATTGCTATCCACGGTTATGCCCGCTGGATAACATAAGCTATCAGCACTGATACCATTTTGATTACAACTGTTAGTCGTAAAACTACCGCTTTGCCCTAATACAACATCCGCAGTGGTGTCCGTAGTAAATGGTGTGTTAAACGCCAGCACTCGACTATTACCATTGTCGACAACAAATAAGTTACCGTGTTTGTCAACGGATAAGGCTCGCGGGTAATTCAAACTTTTATTGCTTAAGCCACCATAATTAGCCTCATGACTATAAGCATTGGGTTGACCTATGACTAAATCAGCCTTAGCTTGAGAGGTAAATGCGGCGATGCTGTTATAGCCTAACACCCGATGATTGGCGGTATCGGCGACATAAACCCGGCTTGGTGTCACGCTAGTATCAATAGCGATTGAGCCTGAATCATCATATTCAGAAAAACTAAAGACACGACTATTGAAATCATTTTTGTAGCTCGTCTTAAATAGATATTGACCTAACACACCACTTGCGGGTTGCCACCGTTTAAACGACCATTCCTTAGTAACCTCGTCTTGACTAGGCTGGTATTGCAACACGCGATTATTATAGACATCGCTTACATAGAGCTTAGCGCCATCGTTTGCATTATCCAGCGCTAGACCTGAAGGACCATTGAGTGTTTTACGGCTAGTTTCAACATCATGTTCATGGCGAATAAAGTTAGGTTGACCCAATACAGTATCCGCCCGTGTTTTTCCTTTGGCATAACCCAAAATTCTCTGGTTACTTCTATCGGAAATGTAAACATCGCCATTAGCATCGACAGCAACCGACCAAGGGTAGCACAAGCTCCGTTTAGAAATTCCGCCTTTATTACACTCAACGGTAGTAAATAACTTATCCTGCCCATAGACATTATCGGCGGTCGTATCGGTTACCAGAGGCTTTTTGTATTTCAATACGCGGTTATTAAACGAATCGACGATATACACATTGTTTTGTATATCAACAGCTACATCACTAGGGTAGTAAATACTGTCCGCCGTCGCGCCAAAAGCATTAGCGCTGTTGGAGCTGAACACGCCTAGTTGACCAAAAACTCTATCCGCACTGGTATCGCCAGAACCTGTTACGACCGTAGTTCGTAATGGTGAATGAAATTCCAAAACGCGATTATTACCACTATCTGCGACGTATAAATTACCAGCTTTATCAACTGTCAAACCGGTAGGATAAGACAGTGAGTTTTCTGTTACGCCACCGTTGTTTTCTGCATGGCTAGTAAAACTGCCACCTTGGCCAAATACTTCATCGGCTAGTTTTCCTCCAGATTTATAGGGCAAGCGATAATATAACACCCGATGATTACCGGTATCCGCGACATATAAATTGCCTGAATTATCAACAGCCACACCAGAAGGTGCATTTAAACTTGCTGCACTGACACCACCGTTATTAGCGGTATTTTCGGCAAAGTTAGGTTGGCCTATGACAATATCAGCCGGTGCATGGGTTTGAAATGCTTTTATATCACTCCAGCCAAGCACACGGTTATTGGCGGTATCTGTTACATACACCCGATTAGGCGTAACGCTGTTATCAATAGCGACATCGCCTGTTTCCCAATCCGCTAAGTTTAAGCCATAACCATCAACCAAATAATGGCTGTTATGGTTTAAGTCTAATTGCCCAAGAACCGCATCGGCTACGGTATCGGCTTCGCTAACAAGGCTATCGGCTGCCAACAGAAGAGTCGGTTGTGCGGACAATAACAAAATACCTGTTATCGCTGTTAACAAGGGTTTTAATGAGGGTTTTGAATTATTTAACATGGTTACTCCTAGCGTTTAGCGCTGTATTAGGGTTTTAAAAAATTGCACTACACGGTCGCGATAAGCATCGACCACATATAAATTATCAGCGGCATCCATCGCTACACCTTCTGGACCACATAAGGTAGATGGGCTGATTGTTTTGCATGATGCTTGATTAAATTGATTGTTTTGTCCAAAAAACGCGGTCGGCACGCGCATCAGTAGTCAACGGCGTTGTATATTTCAATACTCGGTTATTTTCGTTATCAGCAACAAAGACATCGCCCCGGCTATTGCTAATCACTGCTCTAGGACGGCATAAGCTGTAAGCTGATACACCTAAGTAATTACAGACATTTGTCACCATATCAGGCTGACCTAAAACGTTATCCGCTGTGGTATCAGTAGGGGTAAAGAGTAATACTCGGTTATTAGACGAATCAGCAACATATAAATTAGACGCCTCATCTAGGGCTACGTCATTCGGATAGCATAACGAATTGGCACTGGCAGGTAGAGGTGTATTAGGATTAACTGTCATATTGCAAGCGTTGCTGGTAAAGCTACCGTTTTGACCGTATACCTGGTCAGCTTTGTCATCAGAAATAGCAGGTCGTAAATATTTTAAAACCCGGTTATTGCCTTGGTCGGCGACGTATAAATTATCTTTACCATCTAACCTCAAACCAGTTGGGAAACATAAGCTGTCTGAGCCTAGGTTATCGCCCCTATTACAATCATGATAGGAAAAATTACCCAATTGCCCCAATACTTTATCGGCAACGGTATCTGAGCTAAATGGCGTGTTATAGATTAATACGCGGTTATTGTCGGTGTCTGAAATATAAAGATTACCGATACTGTCAACGGCGACACCTGACGGTAGAGCTAAACCACTCGCACTAATCTCGCCGCCTGCATTGGGTTCATTGGTATACGCTTTAGCTTGCCCAATGACGAAAGCCGCAGGCGATTTTGTATGAAAGGCAGCAAGGCTTTTAAATGCTAAAACCCGGTGATTAAGCGTATCAGCCACATAAACGCGATTAGGTGTGACACTTTTATCTATCGCTATTACGCCTTCACTCTGTTTACTGGCAAAACTAAAGGTTCGGCTATTGAAATCGTCATAATGGTTAGTGGTTAACGCATATTGACCTAACACATTAGTGGCTGATTGAGCAGATTTAATTACTAGTGTTGGATTCTTATCGGAAACTGGGCTAGGTTGGTATTGCAAAATACGACTATTTGCCCCATCAGCAACATAAACATTTGGGCTATTAGGGGTAACAGTACTATCTAAAGCAATATCTACCGGATTACATAAGCCATAACCATCAACAGGTCGAAAATCAACTTTACTCAGGCTAAATATAGCCGGATTACCCGCACAAACATTAGTGGTTAAATCATTTTGTCCTAACACTTTGCTAGCAGACGTTGAGTTTTTCGCATAAATGGCAATTCTGTTATTAAATTTATCAGCAATATAAACGGAATTATTGCCATCAGTTGCAATAGCTCCAGGACCACATAACGAATCTGCTGTAATAACATCGCCAATATTACACACACCCGTCGTGAACAAGCCGTTTTGGCCATAGACTTTATCTGCTTTAGTGTCGGTCAATAGCGGATTGTTAAACTTCAACACCCTATTATTGCCAGTATCAGCGATATAAAGATTGCCCTCGGCATCAACGTCTATATTGTCTGGGCGAAATAATGATTCAGCGCTAATGCCGCCGTTATTCACGTCTTTGCTTATAAATGAATCGAATTGACCAAAAACCTTATCAGCTGTTGTATCGCCTGTTCCGTTAATATCACTGACTACAAACGGGTTATAAAATGCTAAAACACGATTATTATAACTATCTGAAATATAAACATTTCCGACATTGTCTAAACGCACACCTGTGGGACGAGCCAAAGTATTTTCAGAAGCACCATCGGGGTCGGTATCGTTGGTAGTAAAGCTGCCGAACTGACCAAAAACCTCATCAGCGACTTTATCTTGCTTAAATGGCGAATGATAAAACAACACTCGATTATTACTTGAATCAGCTACATACAAATTGCCTTTTAAATCAACGGCTATACCGTTTGGGTAACAAAGACTGGCTGCCGATGGATTACCGCCTTGATTACAACTATTAGCAATAAAATCAGGCTGCCCTATCACAATATCGGCAGGTGCATGATTTTTAAATACCTTCAAATTTTTCCAGCCTAAAATTCGATGGTTAGCACTATCAGCAACATACACACGGTTTGGGGTCGCTGATTTATCAACCGCAATATAAATAGCGGGGCCACTTAAACCACGCCCGCTAGTACGGGTTTGCTGGGCCAAATCAGGTTGCCCAAGTACAGCATCGGCTATTGTGTCGTTTTCAGCGATGATAGACGTGATAGCTTCGCTAGCTAAACTCGGTATGACCGATAAGGATAATACAAAACAAGAGGCTATTGTGAGCCGCTTCGCATTTTTAGTTTTATTACTACACATAAAACACCTGCTCTATTAAAAATGACTACCCGTCAAGGCGGCTACGCAATAAAGTTTAATTTCACTCTATTAAGCGTGCATTCAGCTTGACTTCGGCGCAAAGGTTAGCAGTTAAATATAAATAAATTGTTAACAAACATTGGGTATTATTACCTTAAAAAATCCATTGACTTAAGATGTTATTTATCTTACTTATAAGATAAGCCGACTAAAGAAATTCAACGTTAAAATCAATGTAAATAATTGTAAAAGTAGATGGGTAAAATATCACAGCGTTGTTTTGGTGCTCTTTTTACTTTATTAGCTGCTTCGTATCTAAAATCGAAGCGCAATCTTGTTAACACAGTGGAGCTTATCATGTACAACAGAATCTTAGCACTAATTTGTCTACTTACTTTATTAGTTATGGCGTCTGTAACGAATGCAGCAACGGTAGTAACATTCGATGATTTAGCGGATGGCTTAGTACCTTCACCTTATCAAGCATTAACTGGGATGATAACTGGCAAACTTATAGCAATGCTCAAGATCCATACAACCCACAAAGCCCTTTTAGTAGAATTTATAGCAATTACGCTAAATACAATGGCGGCTGGGATTCCGCCGTACCGTTTTATTTTTTGAGCAAAAGTGTCTTTATCGGTGCTTATGTTTCGGGCAATTCAAGCAAGGGTCCTGTGTCGTTTGAAATGTATTATTTAGGCAGCCTAGTTGCCACATCAATTAGTCTTATACAAACATCAGTACCTACTTTCTTAGCGAGTGGTTACGCTGGATTAGTAGATGAAGTTAGAGTGATTGGAAAAGGAGGTGTATATGTCTTAGATAATATTACTTATGATGCTGCTAACGTAAATGCTGTTCCTGTCCCTGCAGCCGCTTGGTTATTCGCAACGGGTCTTGCCGGATTAGGCTTAACCCAACGTAAACGAGCTAAGCTTGTGGGTTAATAATCAATAGATTGCATAATTAACCGCTTCTTGACCCATAAAAAAACCGGTCATTCTTCTTGTAAATGACCGGTTTTTTGTATCTATTATGACTATTCAACATCCGATGTTGTTTTATTTAAAGCCTGCCTATCTTCATTTTGCTCTTTTTGTAATGTACGCATCATATAAAACAAACCTGATAAGACCCCTAGCACTAACGCGATTTCAAGCAGCATTCTAAACATCATCTTCTCCTCATAACCTTGTCATTGTTTTTTAACAGAGCGTATACGCTCATGAAACAACCTATCAGCTATTTTGAGTATGGCAAGTGCTTTAAAATCAGCAAGTCATTGTTAATAGTAGTTATTAAGTGCCAGCTGTGTTTATACCCTAAATTTTGGTCGATAATACCTGCGAAAAGATTCAAAGTTGGCATGTGCGGTAATATTCTAAGTACACAGCTCGCAATTTTGATGTTTGAATTTTAACAATTCCCATAAGTAAAACCTGGATTTAGTATAATAATAATTGGCTAAAAACACGCTTAATTTACAGGTAAGACTATGACTATAACAACAAATATAATGAATAACTTGGAAGCCTTTATTAATGGGGGATGTGAGCGAGTGGTTAATCATCCACAGTATCAAGTGTGGTTGAATATGCCACCGGTTAAGCGCTGGTCAGTGCTTACGGGCGTATTACTAGCAGTAACGGCTTTATTTTTTGGTCTTTTATATCTGATTTTTGGCAAAATTGTCGTTATCGGCTTTTTGCCAGTATTTTAGCGGGCTTAGCGACGGGTGCGGGGGCTTTGCCGGCGTTATTTTTTAGAAATATATCCAATAACTTATTTAATAGCTTATTAGGCGCTGCGGCTGGCGTGATGTTAGCGGCAACCGCGTTTTCTTTATTGGTGCCAGGTATAGACAGTGCGAATGCGTTATGGCCGGGTAAGGGCATATACGCGGTGTCATTGGGTATGATTATTGGCGCGCTATTTTTGCATTTCGCCGACAGTAAAATGCCTCATGTACATTTTGATAGCATTAGCGATAAACACCTTACCTCAATGAAAAAAATCTGGTTGTTTATTATCGCTATTACAATTCATAACTTTCCTGAAGGCATGTCGGTTGGGGTGAGTTTCGGCGCGGGTAATATTAATAATGGCGTGGTGTTGGCGATTGCGATTGCTTTACAAAATATTCCTGAAGGTTTAGCGGTTGCGTTGCCGTTAGTCGCGTTAGGCTATGATAAATGGCGCGCTGTGGGTATTGCTTTGGTAACGGGATTGGTTGAGCCTGTCGGTGGTTTATTGGGCATTACTATGGTAACGATTTTCCAGCCGTTATTGCCTCTCGCAATGGGCTTTGCCGCCGGTGCGATGTTATTCGTGATTAGTGAAGAAATTATCCCAGAAACGCATAGTAATGGCCGGTCGCGCTTTGCGACATTTACGTTAATGCTTGGCTTTATTGTCATGATGATTTTAGATAATTTGCTAGGCTAGGATTAAGTATGGAGCTTTTTGCCAATTGGCATCTTGTTGAGTTATGGCAACAAACGGTTAGCACTTTAACGGCACCGGCTTTTTCATTGGCGACGTTTACCAGTTACGCGTTAATTGTTGCGGCTGAAATGGGCGACAAAAGCCAATTAGTGTGTATGAGTTTAGCGGCTAGGCATAAAGGGATGCCTGTGTTTTGGGGGGCGCTAGCCGCTTATGCATTACTGAATGCGTTAGCGGTAATTTTTGGTAGTGTTATTGCTTCATGGTTACCTGACTATGTCGTGGCCTTCGTTGTTTCGCTGTTGTTTGCCGTGTTTGGCGTGCAAGCGTGGTTTACCGAAGAGGACGATGATGACGAAGAGGTTGTAGAAAAAAAGTGGCGTCAGTGTGTTTGCGACAGCGTTTTTATTAATTACGATGGCTGAATTTGGTGATAAAACACAGCTAGCCGTAGTGGCATTAAGCAGTGGTACATCAGCGGTTGCCGTTTGGTTAGGTGCAACCGCTGCGTTAGCCACAACAACAGCCGTAGGTGTTATAACTGGACGTACTTTATTGCAAAAACTACCGTTAGTGTTGTTGCATAAGCTGAGTGCGGTAATTTTTTTGTTATTATCCGGGTTTGCCGCGTGGCGTATGTATCAAGCGTATGGTTGCCAGTAAACACCTGATTAACGTAAAGGTGCGACTTGGCCGCTATTCCGATAAGCTTGATAATCCGCTATTACTAAAGCATGGTCAAATGCGAGTAACTCAGGTAAGGTTTTAAATGTAAATAACGCTACATTTTTTGCATCATCTGCGGCCTTAGGTTGACCATGCGCTTCAGCAACATAAACGGCGGTGACGGTATGATTTCTAGGGTCGCGGGCTGGGTTGGAATAAAGCCCTAATAGCGTTATTAAACTAACGTCTAAGCAAGTTTCTTCTTTAGCTTCGCGTATGGCTGCGTGTTCAAGCGTTTCGCCTACATCAACAAATCCACCTGGGATGGCCCAGCCTAGCGGTGGATATTTACGCTCAATCAAGACAAATGGGCGTTCCGGCAAATCAATTAATTCAATAATACAATCGGCGGCTAATAATGGCGTGACTGGTTTTGGCATATAAAACTCGAAGTGGTCGTGTTAGGTTTTTTAGTTATAGCATAAGGTCGGGTTGTTTAGCTAAGTTTGTTACAATAGCTTTCTTTATTCTTTTTCTTAAGTCCCTGTGAAACATTCGACTAATATCCATCACGATAAAATTCTCATTTTAGATTTTGGCTCACAATATACTCAGTTAATCGCTAGACGTATTCGTGAAATCGGCGTTTATTGCGAAATCTACTCGTGTGAAGCGAGTGACGATGAGATTAGCGCGTTTGCGCCTAAAGGTATTATTTTATCGGGCGGCCCTAATACGGTGACTGCTCATGATACGCCTAGAGCGCCTGCATCTGTGTTTACTCTAGGCGTACCCGTATTAGGCATTTGCTACGGTATGCAGACCATGGCAGAGCAACTCGGCGGCAAAGTTGAAAGCTCTGACCACCGTGAATTTGGTTATGCGCAAATTCGCGCACGTGGGCATTCCCCGTTATTACAAGGCATAGAGGACCATTTGTCACCAGAAGGGTATGGCTTATTAGATGTGTGGATGAGTCATGGTGATAGAGTGGTGACGATGCCTGAAGGCTTTAAGCTTATCGCGAGTTCAGAAGGTGCGCCTATTGCGGGCATTGCTGATGAAGAAAAAGGCTTTTATGCGCTGCAATTTCATCCAGAAGTAACCCATACCAAGCAGGGCTTACGCATTCTTAGCCGTTTTGTTGTTGATATTTGTGACTGTGCGACATTGTGGACTTCAGACAATATCATCGCCGATAGTATTCGTTCAATTACTGAGCAAGTCGGTAGTGAGCAAGTGATTTTAGGTTTATCGGGCGGGGTTGATTCTTCAGTAGTTGCGGCGTTGTTACATAAAGCCATTGGTACGCAGCTTACCTGCGTATTTGTCGATACCGGCTTGTTAAGACTGCATGAAGGCGATCAAGTCATGGCCATTTTCGCTGAGCATTTAGGCGTGAATGTGATTCGTGTTAATGCTGAGCAGCGTTATTTAGAGCAACTGGCCGGTATTACTGACCCTGAGCAAAAACGCAAAATTATCGGGCGTTTTATTCGTCGATATTTTTTCTGAACAAGCCGAGCAATTACATAATGCTAAATGGTTGGCACAAGGCACGATTTATCCTGATGTGATTGAATCGGCCGGTGCTAAAAGCGGCAAAGCGCATTTAATCAAATCCCATCACAATGTTGGCGGTCTACCTGAAAAGATGCATTTAAAATTGTTAGAGCCGTTGCGTGAATTATTTAAAGATGAAGTGCGTAAGCTAGGCTTAGAGTTAGGGCTGGCGTCTGAAATGATTTACCGCCATCCTTTCCCAGGCCCAGGTTTGGGCGTTCGTATCTTAGGTGAAGTAAAAAAATCCTATGCTGATTTATTGCGCCAAGCGGATGCGATTTTCATAGAAGAACTTTATAACCACCGATTATACGAACAGGTTAGCCAAGCGTTTGCTGTCTTTTTACCGGTGCGCTCTGTTGGCGTCATGGGCGATGGTCGGCGTTATGACTATGTTGTGGCCTTACGTGCGGTTGAAACGATTGATTTTATGACAGCCCGCTGGGCGCATTTGCCGTATGACTTTTTTAGAATTAGTATCAAGACGAATTATCAACGAAGTCAACGGTATTTCGCGCGTTTGTTTACGACATTTCCGGCAAACCACCGGCTACGATTGAATGGGAATAACGGAACAAGACGTTGCTTGGATGCGCTATGCGTTACGCTTAGCGCAACGTGCCGAACAGCAAGGTGAAGTGCCCGTCGGTGCGGTGTTAGTTAAAAACAATGACTGTTTAGCGGAAGGTTGGAATCGAGTGATTCAAGATCATGACCCAACTGCTCATGCTGAAATCATTGCCATACGCGCAGCCGGTTTAGCACTGGGTAATTATCGGCTACTTGATACTACATTGTATGTCACGTTAGAGCCCTGTGTTATGTGCATAGGCGCTTTATCACAGGCACGCATTAAGCGTTTAGTGTTTGGTGCTGATGATCCTAAACGCGGCGCGGTGTGTCATGCGTTAAGCTTATGTGAAGCGGATTTTTTAAATCATAAAATCGAATGGCAAAAAGGCGTGCTCGCAGAGCCGTGTTCTGAGCTGTTGAAACAGTTTTTTAAGGCTAGGCGTTAGATTCGTGGTAACAAATTGTTAATAACGGCATGTCATTATTAAAACTCCTCTAACATTTTAAAAATTCACTATGTACAACGTTTTGATATTATGCACAGGCAATTCTTGTCGCAGTATTTTGGCCGAAGCATTATTAAATGCTAAAGCGGCGGGTCGTTTAACAGCGTATTCGGCCGGTAGCCATCCTACAGGCACAGTCAATCCTAATGCCTTAGCGACTTTGGCGCGTAATGGCTTGACGACTAGCGGTTTTCTTAGTCAATCTTGGGATGATTTTTCTGATAAAGCTATTGATTGGGTGATTACCGTGTGTGATAACGCGGCAGGTGAGACTTGTCCTGTTTTTTTAAACGACAGTGTTAAAGCACACTGGGGTTTACCAGACCCTGCTAAAGTAACCGGCACAGAGACAGTGATTACTGAGGCTTTTCAGGCTACTTACGACGCCTTAGCCGAGCGAGTTGATATGTTGCTGGCCTTGCCTTTTGAGACTTACAGCCGCGAAGACTTAGTAGAACAGCTTAATCAGATAGGGACGCAGGCTGAGTTAAAAGGTTGTGTAATAGTTTGATGGTTAACGGATAACATCTGAGTGAGGATGTTATCCGAGTCATTAGCGGTCTATTTGCTATTTATCGACTTGAACACTGGCGCTGGAGCCTAAAACGTTTTAAGCTTGCAACGGAATCGATAAAGCACTCTCTAGGTGTGGCTTCGTTGTAAATAATCCCATGTTGTTGGCAGAAGTCGCGGGTAATTTTGGCGGCTATTGGCAGTTTATGCCAGGAGATACCCGGCCATAAATGATGCTCGGTTTGGTAAGCTAGCACCCCCCAAAACCAACGGCCAAAAGCGCCATTCACATTGCGCGTGGTATAGGTTTGCAGCGTTAAGCGATCAACGGGAAAGTCACCCGAAATGACGGGAAGGCCAACATGATTTAACGCAAAGACAAAGCCAATGACAAAACCTGCCAGCAAATATTTATAAACTAATAAAATAATCGCCATCCACAAAGCTTAGCCATAAATAGTGGGAAATTATTAAGAAAATAACCCGCTAAAATTAAGATAAACACCCAAGATTTTGGGCTTCTGACTGAAAACGCGCGCTCTTTAAACTTGCCGGTGACGACGAAGTGAAAGCTTTCTATGGTTAAGCCAACGATTAACAGCGAGAGATAAAGCCAATACAAAATATGCTGATATTTGACAATCGCTAAGGCCAATAAGGATTTAGGTTGGGCTTGTAAGCTTCCTAGCACAAAACGGCGGTGTTTCAATATCGGGGTCGCCGTTAGACTCCGAGGCAATATTCGTAAATTTATGATGTAAGCTGTGCTTAGCATCCCAAAATTCTTTACTTAAGCCTAAAAAAAAGCACCAAACAAACTCGCCTAAATAATCTCTATACCAACGTGAGCTTTTGACGGAACCGTGCGCTAAATCATGGCCGACAAAACCAATGCGTAAAATAAAAACGGCGTCAATCGATAAAAACACCAGACTCAAAAAGAGATTAGACGTCACTGCAATTAATGCCAACATCGCAACGTGTACAGCGATATAACCGGCTAAATGGCGCATATAAAACATCGGTTGTTTTTCAAAGCAATTGTAAGGTCTTAATTGCTCGGTGAGTTCATTAAAAAGCTTAGAACGATCCGTTTTAAGATACTCCTCATCAGCTACTTGAATCATGCATATTCCTCCTCGATTTTATAATAGTTATTGTTTTTTATAGTTTTTTTGGCTAAACCGCTGGGTTGCTGGTTTGCTTTGTCGTCAGCGTGAAGCTTTATGCTGCGAAGCGTGTAACTATACAACGTTTGCCGGTTGAACGCATGGCAACGAATGCAAAAAAACAGGGGAAAGTTTAAGAGATAGAAAAAAAACGGTTACCAACGTAGGCTACGCACTTAAGATGGGACAGGGCGTTTAGAGCGCAGGTGTCGGCAGCAGGGATGCTGCCGCCAAGCCTACAGGGACGTATTTACGGCGTCCTGCGTTCTGAATGACCTGCCGTCTTAAGTAGGTAACCCCAACGTATGGCGGGACAGGGGACTGGGAGTGCATAACGTCAGGGATGGCGTAGTGCAACGTAGGAGCAGTTGCCGAGGAGCGGTTTTCTATCGCTCTAAACGCCCTGTCCCATCTTTAAGTGTATAGCTTTTTTACGCCTCGAAAAGAGGTAATGCCCGCCAGATTTGGATGTATTCATTGTTGGACATCGCGCGTATCAAGTTACTTACTAGGGTTGATAAACAAAATTAGAGCGAAGCAAAATAGCGACAAACTAATTGATTAAAGCGGTTGATGTGGACTGGCTTTTCACCGCCATAAGCGTGTACCGAAAAAATCGGCCAGTGCGGTCCGGTGGTGCCTTCTAATAGATGTACCATTTCCCCTGTCTTCAGTAATGGCTTGGCAATCACATCAGGTAATAAAACAATACCTAAATGCCGCAACGCTAAAGCCACTGCACTAGGTAAGCTGCTGACGCGGGCAAACGGAGTTAAGTTTAGGTAAGTCGTTTGGGCATTACCGGCAACGCGTAGGGGCACTTTAGTTGCTTGCCAAGACGTGGCAATCCATCGGTGGTGTGGTAAATCTTCCAGTATTTGCGGTGTGGTGTGCCGGTTTAAGTATAACGGCGTGGCGCAAAAATATTTCGGTCATCGTGCCGACGGGTATTGCTCGATAGCCGCTATCGGGCAATGCCCCCACATGCAAAGCCACATCCAATTGGTTAGCGATTAAATCCAAGGTGTTGTCACTAGCAATCAGTACAGGCTCTAGTCTGGGATACTCGTTACAAAGCTGTTCCAATGCCGGGAGCACTACACCCATTTCTAAACTATGCGGAAAGGTCACGGCAAAACGGCCTTGCGGGTCGCCGCTGGCATTGGTGATTTCTGCAAACACTTGCTCGACGTGGTCTTCCAACAACTGGCAGCGTAACAATAGTTTTTCGCCCAAAGCGGTCAGCGATACGCCACGGGTGCTGCGGTTAAGCACTCGGATTCCCATGGCCGATTCCAACTGCCGGATATGCTGGCTGGCAGCCGATTTGGTGATGCCTAACAGCTGCGCCGCTTGGGTGAACGAGCCTTTTTGAGCGACGGCGGCAAACACCATCAGTTTGTTCAAATGGCGAATATTGTTCATAAAAACTTAACAGTGATTGAAAATATATGCAATTGTGCTGTAAATCAGTCAAACCTACAATGGTTTTCCCTTTGTAACCCCAATGAGAAAACCATGTCTGCTTATATTATTGTCAGTTTTACCCCTACCGATGCCGAGCAACTCCAGCACTATGCCACCGCCGTACCCGCCACTTTATCGCCTTACAACGGTGAGCTGTTGGCGAAAGGCCCAGCGGAAAACTTGCAGGGTGATAGTGGTTTCACTTTGCAAGCCTTAATCGCCTTTCCCAGTAAAGCCGAAGCCAGTGCTTGGTACGGTTCGGCGGCTTACCAAGCTCTAGTGCCATTGCGGGATGCCGCCATGGTGAGTCAGTTTAGTTTGTTAGCGTAACCGGAGGCATACATGAACCCATTTATTCTGCACACATTGGTTACTGCCCCCGAAGCCAGCCAACCTTTATTATCAAATGTCCAACACAACTTTGGTTTTATCCCCAACTTGCTGGCTGGAATGGCAACGTCGCCAGCTTTGCTGGAAGGTTACCGGAGCTTGGCGGCCTGCTTTGATAAAACCCAGTTAAGCGAAACTGAACGACAAATTATATTGCTGACCACCAGCCGCCTGAACGGTTGCCGTTACTGCATGGCGGCACACACAGTGATTGCCAAATCTGCGGGTGTACCCGACGAAGTCATTGCCGCCTTACGCAACAACACGCCGCTCGCCGATGCTAAACTGGAAGCCTTACGGCAATTTGCCGGTACAGTGACTGAACGCCGAGGCTGGCTTGATGAGGTTGATTTACAAGGCTTTTATACGGCGGGATATACGCAGGAAAATGTTTTGGAGGTGATTCTCGGCGTGGGTTTAAAAATACTCTCAAATTACACCAACCATATTGCGCAAACGCCGTTGGATAAAGTTTTTGAACAAGCTGTTTGGTCTGGGGCTGACCCTGCAAGGTCTCCTTAGCATATGGTGTAAAGTTTCAAAAACGCTGCGCCATGACCTTGGCGGGTTGTAGGCCAATGGCTAAGGTTTGTCACATTCATTTGATTTTTTCGTGATGAATTCGTGAATTCTTGTATTGATAATAAACCAGCAAAAAGTATTTTGGCTGGGTCTTGATCGCCTGGACTTACACACTCCATTCACTTAAATGAAATAGGAAAACGCATGAAAACTTCAGCAAATACCTCTGGATTATTATTGGCAACTGCGGTTGCAGCTTTATTTGTAAACAGCCCTGTTATGGCAGAGGAAAGCAGTGCAGAAGAAGCGAAAGTGCATTGCGTCGGTATAAAACGCCTGCAAAGGGCATTCTGATTGTAAAACTGCCACGAATGAGTGTGCGGGCAAAAAAAACGCCTGCAAAGGCAAAAGGTTTTGTGCAGACCTCTAAAAAAAGAATGTGCGGATAAAGGCGGTAAGGCTGAGTAATTTCCAACTTTTTAAAGCGGCAGATAAATGAGGGCGGTGTTCGGTTATTTGCTTTGAACGCCGCCTTTTCTTCCTCAGGGAGCCAGATTTCTGTATAGTTTGAAAGTCTAAAAAACCATTAAAAATTTGTAACATAGCAAAAATAATCAGCCTATTGGCTTATTGCTCACGAGTTTTACAGATTTTTAATCAGCCGGCATACACAAAAGGCAACCTCCTCAGTAAAACAATTTTGATAGTATTTGCAGCCTAGCTTAATGGGCAAATTAACATAGGCTGAATCCACGAAAGTTAACAACGGACATAATACCGTTAGAGGTAATCATGATCGACAAGATGTTCGCTGAACATTTCTCAGCCGACTGGATAGCGTCATGGAACGCTCACGACCTTGATCGCATACTGTCGCATTACACCGATGACTTTGAAATGTCGTCACCTGTAATCATCAAGGTGACTGGTGAACCATCAGGAGCACTAAAGGGCAAGGAATCCGTGGCTTCTTATTGGGCTAAAGCCCTTCAATTGGCTCCGAATCTTCATTTCGAGTTGGTCACTACGCTTGTCGGAGTAAACAGCATCACCCTCTACTACAATGGTGTCCGTGGTTCATCCGCAGAGGTGTTCCATTTCAACCAAGATGGCAAAGTTACAAGCGCATATGCACACTATCTCTCACTTTATACTCAATAGCTGCTGTGCAAATAAACCTTCGCGCAGCCCCTTAGCTCCACGATAACAGATAAGCTTTATGAATATTCCGCAAATTTACAGCCAACGTGCAAAAAACCTTACTTACCGTATTAGCATCACAATGCGAATACACAGGAAGGTTAGACATTATTACCTTAACGGGTGCGTTTTTAACCTATGCCAAAAACTTGATGCCCGATAGCCTCGCTGAGCTTGATGAGATCCGTGTTTGCCTTGAAGGAAAATGGTTGCCGATTCGCTGTGAAATTGTTTATGCCGCCACAGAAAATGACGGGATTTTTCCGTTCGGCTTTGGTGTCATTTTCAAAGATGATGAAGCGACGCAATGGGCGATAGCAAAGCTGTTAACCACTTCACTGCTGAGTGAAATGGCTTCTCCACCTCATTTACAGAAACATGCAGCCTATGGCAATGAATTTACCCATTTAACAGAGCTGCTATGCCAACCATGAAACCACTCCCCAACCTCGGCTTCGGTCTAGGTTTACGCACCGACCACTATCAAACCATCTTGGCTGACAAACCTGCCGTGGATTGGTTTGAGCTTATCACCGAAAACTATCTGGTAGCCGGTGGCAAGCCTTTGTTTTACTTGGACAGCATCCGCGCCGATTACCCAATGGTCATGCACGGTGTGTCGCTATCCATCGGCAGCACTGATCCCTTGAACTGGGATTACTTGCGGCAACTGAAAGCCTTGGCGAAGCGCATAGAACCCGCTTGGGTTTCCGACCATTTGTGCTGGACGGGTGTTAACGGCGTTAACCTGCACGATTTGTTGCCCTTGCCTTATACCGAAGCCGCCATTGACCATGTGGCAAACCGTGTCAGCACTGTGCAAGAGTATCTGGGACGGCAATTGTTACTGGAAAACGTTTCCAGTTATGTCAGCTATGCCCATTCCGAAATGAGCGAATGGGATTTTCTTAGCGCCGTTGCCGAACGCGCCGATTGTTTGATCTTGCTCGACATCAACAACATTTATGTGAGCGCCCATAACCACGGCTTTGACCCTTTGCGGTATTTACGGCAGCTTCCCGCCCAACGCATCCAGCAAATCCACTTGGCGGGGCATTTGGATTTGGGCCATCTCATCATCGACAGCCACGGCGACACCGTGATTGATCCGGTTTGGTCGCTGTACGAAGCCGCCTTGCAACGCTTTGGTTTCGTCGCCACGATGATCGAACGCGACGACAATGTGCCACCGCTCACGGACTTATTGGCGGAGCTGGACATTGCCAAACGCATCGCAAACACCCTGAGGTTAGCCGCATGACGACGATGACGTTAAGCCTTGCCGACACCCAGCAAGCCTTCCAAACTGCCGTATTGCATTTGCAAAAAGCTACCCCGGATTTTATTATCGGCACACCGCAAGTATCTGCCGACCAGCGATTCAAAGTTTATACCGACGCTTATCGCTTGCGGCTGATCGAAGCGTTAAGTGCGGATTTTCAGGCTTTACACACATATCTGGGTGATGACGGATTTGCTGGTTTAGGCCAGACTTACATCGACGCATCGCCATCCGATCAATTTTCCGTGCGTTGGTTTGGCCGCCATCTGCCGCGTTTTCTCGCGGAAACCCCGCCTTATACCGAACAACCGGAACTCAACGAACTGGCTGTTTTTGAATGGGCGTTAAGCGAAGCCTTTGACGCGGCAGAAAGCACCTTGCTAAGCCATGCCCAACTGGTCACCATCGACCCCAACGCTTGGCCATCGTTAACCCTGCATTTCCATCCGTCTTTACGCCGCATCAATTTACACAGCAACGCCCCGCAAATCTGGCAAGCGGCAAACCAAAAACAAGCGTTACCCGAATTTACCCGCCAACCCGAAGCGCAAGCTTGGAGCATTTGGCGGCATGAACAGAAACTGTTGTTCCGTTCTTTATCAGAGCAAGAAGCTTATGCGCTGGATGCGTTTGTACAGGGACAATGTTTTGCGGAAATTTGTACGGGGTTGTCAGAATGGTTGGAAGAAGCCGATGTGGTGATGAAATTGGCAAGCTTTTTACAAACTTGGTTGCGTGATGGATGGATTGCGGATAAGGCTACTGGTGTAGCTAAAGCAACATGAATAGATAAGGATTGGGTGTCCTTTGTCTGGCCTACATGACACAATCAAATTATAGTGCGTCAGCCAGAATAAGCGGTGTGCCGAAAAATGCCCGTCCACACCATGAATCAATCAGAGGGAACATTATGCCTATTAAGACACTATGAACATTCACGACCAAAACCCTGTCCTTGATGCCATCCTTGAAAGCTGGCGTTTGGTTTTAGGCGATGACTTCACCGCTTACAAAAACCATGGTTACCGCGTCCTCAATTTTGCCTTGGCGTTTTGTGAAGAAAACCCGCAAAAACCTCAGCAAGTTAGCTATCGCCGTGGCTTTTCACGACTTGGGCATCTGGACAAACCAGACTTGTGATTATCTTGAGCCTTCCCAACAATTGGCCCATGACTATCTTGTCAAATATGGTCAGGAGGATTGGTGTGACGAGATTGCAGCCATGATTGGCCTGCACCACAAAATTAGACCCTATAAAGCCAAGCCAAATTGGCTAGTGGAGCCGTTCAGGAAAGCCGATTGGACGGATGTAAGCCAAGGGATGCTCAAATTTGGCTTGGCATCCAGCACGGTTGCCGAGATTTTGGCACATTTCCCTAACGCCGGTTTTCACAAGCGGCTGCTAGCTTTAAGCAAGCAGCGCTTGCAAACACATCCGTTCAAGCCACTGCCGATGCTGAGGTTTTAACGGATAATCCCATCTCAGCCTCGTCATGCGGCGCAACAAGAATTTGATGATTAACCACAGGAAATTAGCAATGAGTACACGATTTTTTCAGTTTGTCGGTGGCGATACGGGCGTTTGGCGGGTTGTCAAAACCCACACGTTGATAGGTGAACCGCTGTTGGATGTCGCTAGGCTGGATGTTGTTGCCGGACAGGATAACGCAAGCCAACCCGACAGCGGCTGGCTATTGCGCGGCATCACCAGCAACGAACGCTATGTTGAGCGAGCAGAAAAAAATACCTTGGTGGAAAAACAACAAGGTCTAGGTCGGCCTGAAGCGACCTGTGCCGCGTTAATCCCTATCCGCAAGAATGCCGCATGGTGGGCGCTGACCCAAGACGAACGCCGCCATATTTTTGAAGGCCAATCCCAGCACATCCAAATCGGTCTGGACTATTTACCCGCGATTGCCAGAAGGTTGCACCATTGCCGCGACATCTCCGAAAACGAGCCTTTCGATTTTTTGACGTGGTTTGAATTTGCCCCCACCGATGAAGAGGCGTTTAACCAGATGCTTATGCAATTGCGCGCCTCTGAAGAGTGGCAGTACATAGACCGGGAAGTTGACATCAGGTTGGTACGCGAAGCCTAGCCGTTAATACTAGCAATCATTTAAAGTTGGCCTAGTCCAAATGAACGTCATGATTATCTGGAGCCGGTTACGGCGGCCTTTGGCTGTGGCTTTGTTCGCGGCGGTTTTCGCCTATATCTTCATTACCCCGCTGTGCGGCTGGTTATTTTCCTGCGGTTGTGACTGGCCTTGGCGGGGATTTACCCAACATTGCAATGCCTTTATCGCCACAGCACCGGAAAAATGCGCGTGGTGCGCCACGCATTGGCGTTTAAGCCAATTGTGGCCTGGGCATTAAAAAAAATCGGATTTATCGGTCACACCTCCGTCATCCAAGCCGTCTAATGAAGTTCAAGGCTGCGATTCCCAAAGCCCTAAACTTGAGAGAACCACGATGAACAATTGTGAACAGATCATTACCGCCGTCAACACGATGGCTTTAGCAATGGCAGAAGGCCGCTTGGATGACGTGCTGTCCGCTTACGAACCCCATGCCACGTTGGTGGCGCAACCGGGTATGCCTGTTTCAGGCACTGGCTTGTGCACAGCGTTCCAAGGTTATATTGCCATGCAACCAAAGTTTGCCATGCCCCAACATGAAGTCATTGAAGCAGGCGACATCGCGCTGCATATCGCCCCGTGGACGATGACCGCAATAGACCCTGTGAGCGGCAGTCCGATAGAACAAAGCGGCTTGTCGTTGGCGGTTTTCCGCCGCCAACCGGATGGCCAGTGGCTGATGGTGATCGACAATCCGTATGGTTCGGTGTTGCTGGATGGCTAAACGGCAATACGGCTGAAATTCAGCCATTTTAAATGTAGCAAGGAAATGGGGGACAGACCACATTTTTACAAACTTATCATAAAACGTGGTCTGACCCCTATTTCGTCATGTCGGCGACAGTCGAATGGTTTATTAGCTATGCACATGTTTAATCTACCCACGGAAGTGACCGACTATGAAAATTGACAGCCTTGACCACTTGGTTCTCACCGTTAAGAACATCGAAGTCACCGCATCCTTCTATGCAAACGCCTTGGGCATGGACATCATTACCTTCGGTGGTGGCCGAAAAGCACTTGCATTTGGTGAGCAGAAGATTAATTTACATCAGCACAAAAAAGAGTTTGAGCCTAAAGCCCACAATCCCACGCCCGGTTCGGCTGATTTGTGTTTTATCACATCCGTCCCGCTGCCTGAGGTGGTCAATCATCTCGCCTCATGTCATATAGCGGTCATTGAAGGGCCGGTGCAACGTACAGGCGCGACAGGAATAATTCTTTCAGTTTATTTCCGCGATCCGGACTTTAACTTGATCGAGGTTGCTAACCGGTTCATGACCAACATCGCGATTAGTACAGATGAAGGCTATACACTTAAGACGGGATAGGGCGTTTAGAGCGAAGGTGTCGGCAGCAGGGATGCTGCCGCCAAGTCTACGGGGACGTATTTACGGCGTCCTTCGTTCTGAATGACCTGTCCCGTCTTAAGTTGGTAACCCAGATGAATAAGCCAGTATTTCGCTTATTCACAACCCGCACATTTTTTTAACCTTAGGTTTTTTTGGAGAACTATGGACAATATCACCGTCCGCCAAGCTGTTCTTACTGACCTCGACGCGCTTGCGCCGCTTTTGGACGCTTATCGCCAATTTTATGGCCGTGCCAGCGATGTTGCCGCCGCGCGGGCGTTTTTTGCTTGAGCGCTTTAATCACGGCGAATCGGTGTTGTTCATCGCCCATGAAGGCAATCATCCTGTTGGATTCACCCAACTGTACCCCAGCTTTTCATCGGTATCACTAGCCCGGACGTTCATACTCAACGATCTTTTTCGTGCATGAAAACATGCGCAGAAAAGGCGTTGCCAAAAAGCTGATGTCCGCTGCGACTGAATTCGCTAAATCAGTGGGGGCTGTGCGCGTCTCGCTTTCAACTGCCACCAGCAACGAAATAGCGCAAGCAGTTTATCAATCCACTGGCTGGAAACGGGATGAGCAGTTTTACGTTTATCACTTTGCCATTCCGTCATAATCTGTGCAACTCAAGACGTGAGGCATTAACCAACCTGCTTAAACAAAGGAGTAACTGGAATGCGATGTATACGATTAATTAGCGGCCTGATTTTAGCGATGGTCATACTTTCTGTTGCCAATGCCCAAGTCTCCGAACCTCGCTACAAAGCTGTCGCTTTTGACTATTTTGTGATTTTTGATCCCAACTCGGTTGTACCCGAAGTTGAAAAAAGTTTTTCCGGGCAAAGGCTTGGAAGTCACGAAAGCATGGCGCACCAAAATTTTTTGAATACAGCTTTTTGCGCTCCATTACGAGAGCTCACGAAGATTTTTTCAAGGTGACGGAAGATGCCATGCTCTACACGCTCGCCAGCATGAAACTGGAAGCCAGTAAAGAACAGAAACAAGCACTTCTTAACGCTTTTCTTGCCCTGAAACCTTGGCCCGATACGGTAGAAGGCCTGAAAAAATTGAAAGCGTCCGGCGTGAAACTTATTGCCCTGTCTAATCTCAGTAGCATGATGCTTAAATCCAATGCCGACCATGCCGGTATTACCGAACTTTTCGATGAGCTGGTAAGCACCGAGATCAACGGCACCTACAAGCCACAGCCTGAAGCTTATGCCTTGGCAATACAACACCTTGGTTTGAAGAAAGAGGAGATTGTTTTCGCTGCTTTTGGGGGTTGGGATGCTTACGGCGCAAAAAGCTTCGGCTACCCCACCTATTGGGTTAATCGCTTCAACCTGCCCACAGAGCGATTGGGTACTCAAGCGGATGCAACATCCAATAGTTTTCAAGGATTGTTGGATTTTGTTTTGAGCACCGGAAAATGGGCAAAAAAAGAGTGATGAACTTGTTTAATGTTCAGTTCGTTAAATCCAGCCTTACCGATAGTCACAGCCGCTTGCCTTTCATTTTTGAACAAGCCGCAGGTTCCAAAGGCAAGCTGCTCAAAGCTTGGTGGACTTTGCTTTGGGTAGATAAGCATATCAATTAAACAATGGGCAAGTTACTACCCAATAACCCGTAACCTAATAAGTTTAAGGAGATGACATGAACGAACTATATGGTGAACAACATAAGCTGTTACAACAAGAATTTGATACCACGAAATTAGCCGAAAGAGTAAAAGAATTCATCGTATTGCCGGAGATTACCGATGAACATAAGGCTTTCATTGAAAGTAGGGATATGTTTTTTCTGACCACCATTGATCATCGCGGCTACCCCACATGCTCATACAAGGGTGGGATACCTGGATTTATAAGAGCGGTTGATAATACGACCCTGGCTTTTCCAAGCTACGATGGTAATGGCATGTTCCTATCTCTGGGCAATATTAACGGCAACAACAAGATTGGAATGCTCTTTATCGATTTTGAAACGCCGCATCGGGTGCGGGTGCATGGCACTGCCAGCATAAACAAAAACGATCCGTTAATACAAGAATTTAAAGGTGCGGACTTGATTGTGCGTGTTACAGTCAAGGAAATATTCGTCAATTGCCCACGTTACATCCATCAATATCAACGTGTGCAATTTTCCCAATATGCACCCCAGTCAGACTTTGAGTCACCATTGATACCTCAATGGAAACGTATTGATGCCCTACAGGATGTGCTGCCTGAGCGGGAGAATTTTATTGCAGAAGAACTGGGTACAATTAGCCCAGAAGAGTACGGGGCGCTGCTCTTGAAAGGCAAAGGTTAATGGGTGAGGACGACAATGCCGAATATGCGCTCAATCGGGATACGCCTTGTCATGGCAATTTTGAAGGCTTGTTGTTTTTTCGGCTTCGGTGGCTTCGCCAATCGTCCGTGAAAGGTGCGTCCCTTTGCTTAATGCTAGAACTCAGGAACCAACATGTATATTCCCGAACATTTTAATGAAACAAATTCGGAACGTATCTCCTCGCTCATCAATGGCAATTCCTTTGGAATGCTGGTCACCGCGCCTGATGGTGAGCCGTATGTCAGTCACTTACCTTTCATCTTTGACCACACCGCAGGTACTAAAGGCAAGCTGCTCTGCCACATGGCGCGCGCCAATCCGCAATGGCAGCACTTTTCATCAAGCACTGAGGTGCTGGTTGTGTTCCAAGGGCCTCAGGCTTATGTTTCCCCTTCGTGGTATTCGTCACCTGGCGTGCCAACATGGAATTACGCGGTGGTTCACTTGCGTGGCAAGCCCCGCCTCATCGACAGTGAGTTCGAGCTTGAAGCCTTGGTTGAACGGCTTACCCATGTTTATGAATCCCAGATGCCAAACCCGTGGCAAGCCAACCTTGCAGGTGAACGGCGAACTAAACTTCTCAACATGATTGTGGGCTTTGAAATTGACATCACAACCATTCAGGCAAAGTTCAAACTCAGCCAAAACCGCCCGCCCGAAGACCGACAAAGTGTCGTTGAGAAGTTGGGGCAATCAAGCAATCAAACGGAGGTTGCCGTTGCAACGCTCATGTCCGAGATGTTTGATGCCGAGTTCTAATGTGGCGCTCAACTTTACGTTAGGCGACCAGATGGTTAATAAAAGGAGGAAATAATGGAAAACCATGCTTTAACACAAGAAATAGCTAGAGCTGATAAAGCAATTAATGAGCGTGATTTTGATACCGTGGCTTCTTGCTATACTGAAGAAGCGGTATTGGTTGTTAAACCTGGTATGCTGGTTCAAGGTCGTGACAAAATTAAGGCAGCTCATCAAAAAATTTCTGATTACTTCAATGGCAGCCTTAATGTATCGCAAGGGGATATGGTTATTATCGAAGCCGGGGATATTGCGCTTGTTTTATCAAATACTTTTGTTGAGTCTCCCGATAAACTTGATTCAGAGTTTGCAACGGAGAGAGATGCGATTTATGTCTATAAGAAAACATCTGATGGTAATTGGTTGTGTGCCATTGATAATTCCTATGGTGTAGAGTTATTAAAAAAAAGATGCTTAGCATTACGCTCATACCCACAAGGGGCACTAGAGCGGGATGCGCCTTTTCGCG
>NZ_LAJX01000118.1 GCF_000963695.1 Methylocucumis oryzae | reverse complement strand
GGCCGTCGAAATCCCCGCTCTATTCAAGCTTTATTATTCCCGCTTTTTGGCTGTTTTTTTCCAAAAAATGCGCGGCGTTTCTTACATACGGTATAGGGAATATTGTCTCGCTCTAGGCCGTCGAAATCGGTCAATTTTAGCGCCATTTCAGCTTCCCAGCTTATGGATTCTATAAAAATGCAATTAGCTATGAATGTGCCGTAAAATGTTAACAATAACGCCCAAGTCACTCATAGCCGAACCCGCCCATGCTTCAATACTCGAAACTACTTCGAAGCCGCAATGAATGGAGAACCAAAGCCGTCCAACGGGCTACTGAACTCCGAGAGCGTCGAAAAGCCGAAAAACGCAGCAAAGAAAAAATCGCCGAACTGAGTCAGCAGATAAGCGAGCTGAACCAGGCCCTTGAGAACGCTAAAAAAAACACGTGATACCTGAGCCAAGGACGCTTTCAAAGCATCAGCACCTTGGGCAAATGGGCCGACAAGATGCTGGACGTGTTTGCCGTCAAAGGCCGCGCCAAAAAAGGCAGCCCGCTTGCCAGGTTGCGCACCGCCCTACCGGGACTTCTCGTGTTGAAACCCTTTATCAAACGCTTTGCCCTCACTACCCAAGTGGTTTCAGAGGTGTTAGCAATGCTCAAGAACCAAGGCCTGAGTCAAGCCAGTTATGAACACTGTCTGCGCTTGTCCGAAACGCTTCCCAAAAAATCGAAGGTGAAACAGCGTCTGCAACAATGGCTGCAGCAGCACAGGGCCATTCAGAAAGAGATAACCGACTTGCCGTTAGCCGTCAGCAGTGACATCATGGAATCACTGTTCGGCAACTTCAAGCATATTATCGCACGAAGCCCACAGGCTGATATGAACCGTACGGCCTTACTCATTCCGACACTGTGCGGAAACTTGAACCAACTGACCGTCATGCAAGCATTAAATCAAACCTGTCACAACGATATAGCGGTTTGGGAGCGAGACAATATTCCCTATACCGTATGTAAGAAACGCCGCGCATTTTTTGKWAAAWWWTRGAAAAAAACAGCCAAAAAGCGGGAATAATAAAGCTTGAATAGAGCGGGGATTTCGACGGCCTAGTAAACGCCTGAACGTATTGGGTTTGATGGGGAAAGAGGGTTCATTTAAATCGTGGGTATTTGATGGCACCATCTCCAGTGCAATTGTGGTCGCTTTTTTCGACGAATTAGCGGACTCTCTTACGCGTCCAATGGCGGCAGTTATTGATAATGCTTCTATTCATACCAGTCATGAGTTTACACAAAATCTTGAAGAATGGCGCAAAAAGGGCCTGATTATAGTGAATATTCCGCCTTATTCGCCTGAACTTAATCTAATCGAAATACTGTGGCGAAAAATAAAATATGAGTGGATGCCTTTTTCCGCTTATCAATCCTTCCAAACGCTAAAGGACTCTTTGTTTGAAATATTGGCTAACATCGGTAGCTCATACACCATAAATTTCACTTGAAGCTTGTTAAAACACTTTTGAACGACTACTTAAATACGTGTTTTAAGGATTTGGTTAAAAATAACTTCCCGAAATCAGCGATCTTTTGGGATGGCTTGGTAGTTCCAACGGGAAGGAAGTCATCAAACCGAATAGTCATGGTTTCGAGGAAATATGGGGCGCATTTTTTACCCATGACATAAATTCCCGTTAAAATATCAACCGTCACTTTCAAGCCTGTAGTCGTTTTTGCTTTCTCCATGAATTGCTTGGCAATGGCGAGTGAATGAAAAACAGCGCCTCGGCAAGCCCGCGTGACATGGGGAAACAACCGATGTTCGATAGCTTTTTTCAGGGTGAAATTTCAGGCAATTATCAAGCAACAGACTTCGGTGTGCCAACTCAATTTCGGGAAGTTATTGTTGGCTAAATCCTTAAGTTAATAACACTTTGCAAGATTTTCTTAAGGGCCAACAACATTAGTGGCAGAGGAACAAATTACAAAATTACTAATAAAAGCAGATAAGCTGTTATTTGTGGCCCGACACGTCCATCCGGATTTTGGATCTGTAGGGGTTGGGCCGGAATAATTGACGGTTATACCGGAACCGGAATTTGAGTCACTGGAGCCACAACCGCCGCTAATAGCGAATGTGTCAGTAGGGCATGTTAAAGTCCGCTCAGTAAATGACCTCCCAGAGAGAAAAAAAATTATCACGTCTGTAAATTAATGTAACTGGGCCGGGTGATCCAGTATTACCTTGTGGCCCCGTATCACCCTTGTCTCCTTTAGCCCCAGCGGGTCCGATTAACGTAATGTCAATAAACGCCGCATGACTGGTTTGGATGGCTTCTTTGCTGTCCAAGGTAAATGTAGTGGTGGATGATGCCAGCGGCGCTAAAGCCAAGCCATTGTTGCTGATGGGATTGTCTACCCAATCCAAGACCAGTTGGGTAACATCCAAGGCCACGTATGTATTACCTCTGTTAATGATGGCGCTCTTATCTATCGGTGCGCCAATTTTGGGGGCTAAGGCTGTCGTTATCGTCGCTTCGTCCCACGCGTCCAGCACTGGACTGGCTTGGATTTTACCGCTCGCGGCCACGGTTTTGGCAAAAAACACCAAGGTGGCTTTGGCGATGTCTTTTCCTGTGATACCTTCCGGCAAAGCGGCTAAGTCAAATTTCAACAAACCCTTACTGGTCGGCGATATGCTAATGCCAATTGCCGTTCCGGCATTGGCAGAAGCAATATGGCTGTCGGCATTGATAGCTAAAGTCACCGCTTGAACAGAAAAGGGGCTGAGTCCTGCCAATAAAATGGCGGCAGTTAGGTTTTTTAGTTTCATTGTATGCTCCAGTTGGTTTCGTGGATTGCTACGTTCAAATGGCTAGTGATTACGCTACAAAATTTCTAAGTTATGATTTAATAACCTATTGATTGGATTAATAAAACAACTGGGAACTCAAATAGGCACTGCTTCTGCCTGATAAGCCAATTAAATCTTCGCCCCCTGCAAAAGCCATTCATTTGGGGCTTAAATCCGTAGCGACGTTCCCAGCCGAGTTTGATTGCAATTATGCAAGGACAAAATCTGCCGCTGTCAGTGATGGCTGGGTGCCACCCACCAATTCCAATTGGGCAAATTGGACTGCGCTTGCTCCCGCATCACTACCGTCAGCGTCATAAAGTAATGCGCCGCTCACGTTGTTATAGATGAGAAAGTCGTTGGCATCTAAGGCCAAGCCTGTGCTGTTGCTGGTAAAGTTGTCAGCCTGTATGCCGGCGGCAGCCGTAAATGCTGAAAAAATAGCCGCATCCAATTGAATAGTATCTTGGACAGGATTGAAGTCGATAATGGTATCGACAGTACCGTCCAAAGGCGAATTGAAAATGAAGGTGTCAAAGCCGTCCCCGCCATTTAAGGTGTCGTTGCCCGCTCCGCCTTGCAGCGTGTCGTTGCCGACACCGCCGAAGAGCATGTCGTTGCCGTTGCCGATTGCCACGCGCTCCCCAGTCAGAGGAGATTGCTCAAACGCATCACCGTTGATGAAGTCATTGCCGGATTCGCCGTAGAGGGTATCGTTTCCTTCGCCGCCGCTGAGGAAGTCATTGCCGTCGTTTAAATAAGGCGCAGTCGGGTTGGCTGCCGCCCGTTCGTACTTCAGGTAAGCTGAATTATGGTTGGAACCGCCGAATAGAATGTCTTGGCCTTCACCGCCGTTCAATACATCGTCACCGTAGTAGCCAAACACTTCGTCATTGCCGCCTTGAGCGTTAATCTTGTCGTTAGCAAAAGAGCCTTCTATAGTTACTATGGCATTGACATTATTTGCGCCTATGATGGGTGTTCTGCTAAACGTGCCAATATCGCTGTTGACCAGCAGATCTCTTATCGCTGATTCGAATTCCGAATCGGTTATTTGCTTGGTAACCCCTAAGCCAATTTGAGCCTGGTAGTTATTGGCTATAAAGGCAACGCTTTTGAGTTGCTCGACGCTGCTGCCCGTGCTGCCTACTTGCTGCCGGATGGAAATATAAACGCCATGCAAGCCGTCGGCGGACGCATCTTGGATTTGATAGAAAGCATTGAGTGGCAGTCTGGGCAAAAGAATGCTGTCTATGCCAATCTTAAAGTCGTTAATAACCATGACATCCCTCACCCCGCTGGTGGTGATTTGCCCCCAATCGGCGGGGGAGAAATTTAATGCGGCTTGTTGCCCATTGGCCACTTGCGTATTAATCGCATCTTGCAGATCTTGAATATCCTCATAAGTGCTGAAACCCGTATCGGCTATACCCGTTAAAAACCCCAATACCGGGCCTATTACGGGAATAGCACCTAATCCCGCACCGACTGCTTGAATGCCGAGATGAATTCCTAGTGATTGCAAATCTGGACCAGTATTCGCCGGTAATGTCGTAGCGTTGATAAAATTTGCCAGCGTAGTGGTATTAAAATTAAAACCTAACGTAGCTGCACTGCCGCGTACGTCGAGGATAAATTGGTCAGCACCATCACCGCCATAAAGTTGCTTATTCGCGCCATCCACCCCGGCAACCGCATTAATCACATCATTGCCATCGCCGCCGTAGACAACATCGGACACTAAAGACCCAGTGGCTGTCTCTTCATCCGTGCCGAAGAGGGCGAACAATTGGTCATCGCCCACGCCGCCGTCTATGGTGTCGTTGCCGGGGCCGCCATCAATAGTATCGTTGCCGATGCCGCCTGTGATCGTATCCTTACCGTCCCCACCGTTGATGCCGTCATTACCCCCATCGCCGGTTATCGAGTCGTTGCCAGCGCCGCCAAAGATGATGTCATTGCCGCCATTGCCTATTAGCGTATCGTTGTTGTTCAAAATCACGCCATCGCCGATAACATCATTTTGTTGGCTGCCTTTAATGTCAAAAGCCAGCGCGCCATCAAAGCTTAAACTGCCGCCGATACCGTTCTGGATAATGCCGCCGCCCGCGCCAGTACGGCTGGCAACGATGCCGGTGCCGCCATAACCGGAGTAATCGGCGTGTAATGTCGTTTGTATGTTCGCCGTTACCCGGGCCGCTTCGTTAGCATAAAAATCGTTGATCCCTAGCGTATCATCCAGCCAATCACCGGCTCCCCCAAAGAGCCTGTCGTTACCCGCACCGCCGTGCATTTCATCCCGGCCGCTGCCACCATTTAACAAATCGTTACCGTTACCGCCAATTAATACGTCATCGCCAGCACGACCATCGATATAATCATCACCATCCCCGCCGTCTAATCTGTCATCATCATAGGGATTGGCAGAAAAACCCATGTTGCGGTCAAAATTAGCGCCATAAAGAATGTCGTTGCTGCGCGTTCCAGTAACTTGGAAGTTCTCGATACTAGAAAGAAACACCAGCATTTTGTTATTGCTGCGGCTGGTAATTTGAAAATCGTTCAAAACGATCCCTTGCATATTTGTCGTCCCAAAAACAATAATTTCGTTCGATAAGTTGCTGTAATTGGCAACCAAGCTGTCGATTTGGTTAGCGCTGCCGACAGCAAAACCTGAAACGGTAGTAAATGTTGTCATGTCAATATCCTCGTAAGTAGTTAATAAAATTTCGGCATCGCAGCTTAGCTAGCCTGGTACTCAGCTTTTATTATTGGCCGTGAGATTCAGGGGCCAAGGTATTCGCTCTTGCAAATAAATCCGAACCTACCCCTGCTTGCTCGACAAATTACAAGGACTGTGTACCGGTAGAATTGCTTTGGATGTAAATAAGCACAATCGGAAGGGTGACTTTAGTGTGTGGTTTAAACCCTTTTCCGAACATTGCCAGTTTGCTTCGTAGAACCTTCGATTTAGGTTCTATTTAGTGAATAGCGATAGTCGTGCCAACTTAAAAAATTGTATTTATTATTTTAAAAATCAATTGCTTGAATAATTAATTCGGAGGTTTTTGAAAACAGCGGGGGTGAGACAAAAGTTGCTGCTATCTAAGGAGAATAAAATAAATAGGCGAATAATGGATACTAGCAGCGTTTGAGTTTCAACCGTCCTCCCTTTGATATTGCCGATTTCCGGGCGAAATGAGAGTCAATTATTTGCGGGTTTAAAATCAATCATTATCGAAAAGGGTTTGATACAAAAGTTGCTTATGCAACTTTTGTCGCAGGGGGAATTATCGAAGCTCATTGCGAAAATAAATTACCGGATTGGGAAGGCATAAAAATCGTGGGTAGTCCCTTAAGACGTAACCTTGTTTTGTAGATAAAGCCTTCTGTATCATTTTTGATACTAATTCTGATGCTGAACGGTAACCAAGGGCGTTGACCCTGTGTACACTTAGTAGTGGTCAGTATAAAAAGGTCAGCGTAAATTCTTGCTGCTTTATTTCGCTGACCCCAGTTATTCTTTTAGCTAAGCCTAAACCCCTAATGTTTTAATACGATGTTCTGGCATCGTAACTCCTGGCAATAATTAGATGAATAAGGCTTACTGGCTAATTGTAGCTAGCACAAGTGAAAATACCGAGCCACGAAGATAAAAGGCATGGAATAGTGCGGTACAATGTCCGCTGTGAGATTGGGGGTGCGCTATGCGCCTGGTACGATAACGACATAAGCTTGGACTCTATATGATTGATAAAAAATTACTTGATATTTTGGCTTGCCCCATTTGTAAAAGCCCTTTACGTTATTTTAAAGACCAGCAAGAGCTGATTTGCCGAGCTGACCGTTTAGCGTTTCCGATTAAAGATGACATTCCTGTCATGTTAGAAGATGAAGCGAGAACGTTAACCTTAGAAGAAACGGATGCGTTATACCAATGAGTTTAAAGTTTAATGTAGTTATTCCCGCTCGCTATGGTTCTACGCGTTTGCCAGGCAAACCATTATTGCCGATTGCGGGCAAACCTATGATTGCGCATGTCTGCGCACGAGCGCAAGAGGCGGGAGCTGAAAGCGTGATTGTTGCGACTGATGACGTGCGTATTGCGGAGGCGGTTAACGCACTGGGGATTAAGGCGGTGATGACGGATGCTAATCATCCTAGCGGCACGGAACGTATCGCGGAAGTGGCGAATACCTTAGCGTGGCCTGATGAAACGATTATTGTCAATTTGCAAGGCGATGAGCCATTGATTCCGGCTGAATATATTAAAGACGTTGCTCATGCATTAGCCACCCAACAGCAAGCCGGTATCGCGACACTGGCGGCGAATATCATAGAACATGAAGAACTGTTCAATCCGAATGCAGTGAAAGTGGTGTTAGATAAGCAAGGCTATGCGTTGTATTTCAGCCGTGCGCCGATTCCTTGGGAGCGAGGCCAATTTAGTTTATCGGGGGGAGTGCCTACAGGACGTTTGCCGCATTTACGCCATATCGGCATTTATGCGTACACCGCCGGTTTTTTACGCCGTTACTGTTGCTGGCAAAACTTCGCCGCTAGAAGTGGTAGAAGCGTTAGAGCAATTAAGAATCTTATGGCATGGCGATAAAGTGCTGGTTAAAATCGTTGCCAAAACACCGATAGCAGGTATTGATACGCCAGAAGATTTAGTTAGAGTCGAAGCGGTGTTAGCGCAGTCGATAAAGCACGGCCTTTAGTTCGACACATACTCTAAACGGCTATAGTGTGGGGGGTGTAAGGTACGCATTGCGTACCTTAACTACTCTAAGCCTTATTTAAAAACACGTAGACTTTTTCGCAATTAAATTCCACGCGGCTAACCAGGCTTGCGGTTGGTAAGCATCGGCGTTTTTTTCCAATTCGCCGGATAACACCATGCGCAAGGTATTATTGATAACGCCTAAGAAAAAACCGGTGGCTAATAACGGGTCGATATTGCGAATCTCACCAGCACGAATACCGGCTTGCATGATTTTAACGACTTTAGTGAAGGCGGGCGTTTCTAGCAACGGTTTTTGCTGGGGAATAAATTCACTGGTTTGCATCACCAGTAAGAAGCGCATGATGTTAGGCGCTTCGTCAGTGAGCTTAAAGAGCAAATTAACAAAGCTTCTTAATTGTTCTGAGGCTTTTTGGTTGCGCCGCCTTATATCATCGATTGAAACGTTTAAACTATCAAAAATCATGTCGTTCAGTTTGATAGCAATCGCTTGTTTGTTGTTGAAAGATTGGTAAATTGATGAGACGGTAGTTAAACCAGCGGCTTTTGCTATATCGGTGAGCGAGGTGTTGAAATAACCTTGTTCAGCAAATAATTTCAGGGCCGCTAGCAATATATCATCCGTTTCATCGGTGCGTTTAATGGTATGAAGTTCCTGTTCCATGTTCGTTATCGACAGCCAATTCTATAGGCTGTATTGTTATTATGGGTTACTGTAACGTCTTAGCGTGTTAAGAGCTACGTTATGTTGGCAATAAGCCTTGAGCTTATTGCCGTTGTTTATTCTTCTGCTATTGCACTAATCGCCGCGCGTAAGTAATTAATCATAGACCATAAAGTTAGAATCGAAGCTAAATACAGCAAGATATAACCTAGGGTATTAATCGGGATGCCGCCAATATCGTCACGATAAAGCAGAAAGCCGATAGAGAGCATTTGTGCTGTGGTTTTCCATTTTGCAAGCATAGACACTTGCACATAAGCCCGTTTGCCAACTTCCGCCATCCACTCTCGTAACGAGGCAATCGTGATTTCTCGTCCGATAATAATAGCTGCCGGTATTGCCAGCGCGGGAGACGCTTGTTGTTGCACGATAAGCACTAAAACCATTGCGACCATTAATTTGTCGGCAACGGGGTCTAAAAAGGCACCAAATGGCGTTTCCATCTTCATTTTGCGTGCCAAATAGCCGTCTAGCCAATCTGTTATCCCTGCAATAATATAAATAACCGTACATGCCACATTTGAATAAGCCCACGGTAGATAAAATACGACTGTTAATAACGGGATTAACGCGATTCGCAATAGCGTGATATTCGTTGGTATATTAAATTCAATGGCCATCTTGGTGGTGAAAATATTCGTAAATTCGTTGCGCTAGTTGTTTGCTTATCCCATCTACCGATGATAATGCATCAACCCCGGCTTGAGATACGCCTTGCAACCCGCCAAATTGTTTTAATAATAATTGTCGGCGTTTACTTCCTAAACCGGTAATATTTTCCAAAACAGAACTCATTTTGGTTTTGCTGCGACGCTGTCTATGGCCTGTTATAGCAAAACGATGCGCTTCATCGCGAATTTGTTGAATCAGCAACAACGCTTCAGCACCGGTCGTGGTGTCTAAAGGAACTTCTTGATTGGTTAGGATAATTTTTTCCATACCCGGTTTACGATCCGGTCCTTTAGAAACGCCGACTATCATAACATTGTTTAGCTGTAATTCCGCTAGTGCCTTTTGCGCAGCCTTCACTTGACCACGACCACCGTCGATAAATAATACGTCTGGCATGGGATATTCGCCTTGTTGTATGCGTTTAAACCGGCGGGCAACGGCTTGTTCTATCGCGGCATAATCATCGCCTGGCGTAATGCCGGTAATATTAAAACGGCGATAAGATGCTTTTATCGCACCTTCTCGGTCAAAAACCACGCAAGATGCGACGGTTTGCTCACCTTGCGTGTGGCTAATATCAAAACATTCTAAACGGCTAGGTAACTCGGTTAAGCGCAATAGCTGCTGCAAATTTAAAAAACGTCCATAAATACCAGACTTTTCCGACACTTTACTGGCTAAGGAATTTTCGGCATTGGTTACTGCCATTTGCAACCATTTTAAACGTTCGCCGCGCACGTTGGTATTAATCGACACGGTATGCTTGGCTTGTGCGCTTAACACGTCAGACAATAATTCCGTTTCGCTAGGTTCGATGTTAACCAGTAATTCGTGCGGAATTTGCTTGTCGAAATAATACTGGGCAATAAACGATTGCATAATGTCTTTGGCTTCGCAATCATCGTTAAGCTTTGGGTAAAACACTTTATTGCCTATGTGTTGACCGTTACGGATGAAAAATACTTGCACGCAGGCTACGGTCATTTTGTGGGCTAAGGCAATAATATCGACATCGCCTTTTTCGCCTTGCACGAATTGTTTTTCTAGCACGACGCGTAACTGCTGGATTTGGTCGCGATAAAACGCGGCTTGCTCAAAAGCTAATTCGGTTGATGCCGTTTCCATTTTCGCGATGAGCCCTTTAATAATCGCATCGCCTTTGCCTTCTAAAAACAGTATGGTGTTATCAACATCAACCGCATAGTGCTCTTTGTTAATAAACCCGACACACGGCGCGGTACAGCGTTCGATTTGATATTGCAAGCAAGGCCGAGTGCGGTTCTCAAAATAAGAATCCTCACATTGTCGAATCGGAAACAGCTTTTGTAATAGCTTTAGACTTTCTCTAGCTGCACTCGCACTAGGATAAGGCCCGAAATATTTACCGGGGCGTTTTTTTGCCCCGCGCAAAAAAAGGTTAGTTGCGGAAACTCATGTTGAGTTGATAGGTAAATATAAGGAAAGGATTTATCGTCTCTTAAACAAATGTTATAGCGAGGCTTATGTCGCTTAATTAACTGGCATTCTAATAATAACGCTTCGCCTTCAGTATGCGTCACGGTCACTTCGATATGCGCGACTTTACTCATCATCGCTTGCTGTTTAGGCGATACCGATTGTGTTTTGAAATAGCTGGCAACGCGTTTTTTCAGATTCTTGGCTTTACCGATGTAAATAATATCGTTTTGCGCATTAAACATCTTGTATATGCCAGGACGCGAGGTCAAGGTCGCTAAAAATGCCGCACTATCGAATAATCCCGTTGCTGTGTTATTAGTGACTTTATTTTCTAGCGTTTTAGGAATTTTAGACATCGCCGAACCTGCTAGGCGTTACTAGGCCGTTTACGGATTGGTTGCAATGACAAAGCGCACGGCATCTAAGCGTAATTGCGCCGCTTGGATATTCTCATGCGCAACCAAGGTAAAGTCTTTTAATTGTTCAATTTCTTCCGTTTTAATCGTAGGGTTGACTTGTTTTAGTCTGACTAAGCGTTTGATTTCTGCACTTAGCGTTTCCAGCATTAACTGCGCTGCGTCGCTGATTAACGCTTGCATACGGGCATGAGCTTGATGTTCCGCTTCAGCTAATAATTTCGTTAAGGTCGCGCGCTGAGCGTTTAAAAAAGGCAATAATTTGGTGCTTATCGAATCGCGCGCCGATGTCAGGCAGGTCTTCATGCACAATACTATCGGTTAAGTCATTTTTATGTTGATCGATGAGTATCCGAATCGGCGTCGGCGGTAAAAAACGGCCAATTTGCAATTCTGCCGGCGCGCTACATTCAGCGACAAATAAACACTCTAATAAAAATTGCCCCGCTTTAAAATTAGGATGTTTGGTGACGCTAATGACCGCATTACCGGTTTCACTCGATAAGATTAAATCCATAGCGGCACTGACCATAGGGTGCTCCCAGGTCATAAACTGCATATCTTCACGGGCTAGTGCGCAATCTCGGCTAATGGTCACTGTGCGTCCGTCTTCATCTAGGCCAGGAAAATGTGAGATGCGTAAATGGTCGCTAGGTTTGACAATAAAACATTCAGGCGAATGAAACTCAGTGTCGACGCCATAGCATTCAAACAGCGCTTCTAAATAAGGCCATAAATTTCGTTCTTGTTCATAATACTTGAGTTGCATAATTAACTCGTCGGCAACGTCTTTGCGGAACGAGTTTAATTCCAACAAAATATCACGACCATTATGCAGTTGTAGTTCTATGTCTTTTCCTAGCGTTTGTGTTTTGGCAATAAAGGCGTTAATTAGCGCCGGTTGTTTATCAGTCAATAGCTCGTCTAATTCCGTTCTAAGCTTATCGGCTACCGGTTGTGCTGCCGAGCAATTAATTCTGAACGCATTCATGCCCTCGTCATACCAGCGAAATAACACCGCTTGCTCGCTGTCTTGCAAGTAAGGCACATGAATTTGTATCGTATGCTTTTGCCCAATCCTATCTAAACGGCCTATGCGTTGTTGTAATAAATCGGGGTTTTTAGGTAAATCCCATAACACCAAATGGTGTACGAATTGAAAGTTACGGCCTTCACTACCGATTTCTGAGCAAATCAATAACCGCGCATTACTGTCTTGGTCAGCAAAATAAGCAGCGGCTCTATCACGTTCAATAATCGTCATGCCTTCGTGAAACACTGCAGATGCGATACCGGCGCGATTTTTTAGCGTTTGCTCTAATTGCATCGCGGTGTCGGCATGTTTACAAATTAATAAGGCTTTTTGTTCGCCTAATTGTTTAATCTTATCGGCTAACCATAGATAGCGCGGGTCTTGTTGTAAATCGGCATCATTGGCTTGTCCCGTCAGTGGGTAAGCGTGACATTCGCGCGCGGGAAAACCTTGCACCGTTTGCCTTGAGTTACGGAATAAAATCCGGCCTGTGCCATGATGGTCTAACAGAATTTTAATCAAGGCTTCTCTAGCCATAGCCGATTGCTGGTCATCGTCTAATTTATTGAGTAAGCCACTAACATTGTCGGCTTTTAACAGATCGGCGAGTAATGCTCTTGCTTCAACGGCTAAGGTCTGCTCATTCAATAACGCTTTAGCCGCTTCGGCGACCGGTTCAAATTGTTTTTCTTCGGCAAGAAACTCGCTAAAGCTATAAAACCTATCGGGGTCTAACAAACGTAAACGAGCAAAATGACTTTCTTTGCCTAATTGTTCTGGGGTCGCGGTTAGTAAAATTAAGCTTGGGGCGCGCAACGCCAGTTGTTCAACAAATGCGTAATCGGGGCTAGCCTCTTGCTCACTCCATGCTAAATGATGAGCTTCATCGACAATAATCATATCCCATTGCGCTTGAATCGCTTGTTTTTGACGCTCTGGGTATTGCTGAAAAAAAACTTAAACCACACAAGACTAATTGCTCAGTCATAAATGGGTTATCGGTATTTTCAGGTTTTTCATCGTCAAATTCTTCGGGTTCTAAGCCATCTAAGCCTAGCTCGCCTAAACATCTGGCTTCATCGAAAATACTAAAACGCAAATTAAACCGTCTTAACATTTCGACTAGCCATTGATGCAATAAACTTTCTGGCACGATGATTAACACGCGTTGACTTAAGCCATTAATCAAGCGGTGATGCAAAATTAAGCCGGCCTCAATGGTTTTACCTAAACCTACTTCGTCCGCAAGCATAATACGGGGCGCAATTCGGCTAGCGGCTTCATGAGCGATAAACAATTGATGCGGTATTAACGAGGTACGGCTACCTAATAAACCTTTTACCGGTGATTGTTGATGGTGGTTTAAATGTTGCCAGGTTTCATAACGTAGCGAGAACCAACTGCTAGGATCAACTGAACCGATAAACAAACGGTCTTGCGGTTTATTAAATTGAATATGGTGATTAAGCTCGACTTCTTCGAGCTTAACTTCATGACCATGTTTGTTATTGCCGTAATAAGTGTATAAGCCTTTTTGCTCTGTCACGCGTGTGACGACGATAGATTCTTCATCCATTGAGGTAATGGTGTCACCTACGGCAAAAGTCACTCGTGTTAATGGCGCGTTATCGCTAGCATAGACGCGACGTTCGTCACAGGCGAGATATAACACAGTGACCCTATTAAAATTCACCTCTAAAATCAAGCCTAAGCCTAATTCTGATTCGGTGTTACTAATCCAACGTTGTCCGGGAATAAAAGATTGCATGATAAAACTAAGTGTGAAAATGCTTGGGTTAAAAAACGGGTATTACTGTTTAATACCAACGCCTTTATGCAATAAAAACAAACTAAATAACGCTAGTATGACAATAAAACCACCGGTCATTAAAAACGCTAACTGAATGTCAATGTCGGAAACGCCGATGAAACCATACCTAAATGCGTTTACCATATACAGAATGGGGTTACCCATAGAGATTTGTTGCCAAATGCCCGGCAACATAGACGTCGAATAAAATACCCCCCTAAATAACTCAATGGGGTTAGCACAAAATTAGGGATGATAGAAATATCATCGAAGCTTTCTGCTAATTGGGCGTTAATAAAACCGGCTAATGAAAACAACGTTGCGGTCATGAGCGCAATTGCCAAGGCAATGCTTAGCGATTGAATGGTAATCGCGGAAAACAATCATCGCAATCACCGCCACGACTAATCCCACTAACAGGCCGCGCATAATGCCGCCAAACACATAGCCCGATAAAATGACCCAATTAGGTACGGGCGCGACTAATAACTCCTCGATATGACGTTGAAATTTAGTGGAATAAAACGAAGACACGACATTCGCATACGAATGGCTAATCACTGACATTAATATCACGCCCGGCACGATATAATCCATATAGCTCGCGCCATTAATCGTACCGATGCGGCTGCCAATCAATTTGCCAAAAATTAAAAAATACAATGCGGTAGTAATCGCTGGTGGTAATAAGGTTTGTGGCCAAATTCTGACAAACCGGTAAATTTCTTTCACCAGGATAGTTTTGAAGGGAATCCAATAACTCATGGTTGTCCACCTGTTGTTTTTGCTTCCACTAAATCCATGAATAATTGCTCTAGTCGATTCGTGCGATTTTTTAAACTAGCCACTTGGATGTTTTGCTGAGTTAATTCGCTGAATAAATGATTCAATCCTATCTCTTTAGGCACGGACACGCTTAAGGTTTTGCTATCGGTTAAGTCGATATGACAACCGGCTATCGTGGGCGCAACAGTTAAGGGGTGTTGTAAATCCAAAACAAAATGGTCAATATGCAAGCGTGCCAGTAAATCTGCCATACTGGAATGCTCGACGATTAAGCCTTGATCGATAATCGCAATATTGCGGCATAAGCTTTCCGCCTCCTCTAAATAGTGCGTCGTCAAAATAATCGTCGTGCCTTGTTGATTGACTTCTTGCATCATTTTCCACATTGAGCGACGAATTTCTATATCGACGCCAGCGGTAGGCTCATCTAAAATCAATAACTTAGGTGCGTGAATCATCGCTCTGGCAATCATGACGCGCCGTTTCATGCCTCCGGATAAACGCCTAGAGACAGTATGGCGTTTATCCCATAAATCCATGTGTTTCAGATAATATTCCGCGCGCTCTAATGCTAGCTTTTTAGGCGTACCGTAATAACCGGCTTGATTTAATAAAATCGCCATGACGGTATCAAATTGATTAAAATTGACTTCTTGTGGTACTAAACCTAAGCAAGTTTTCGCTTGATTACGCTGTTTTTTTAAATCATGTCCGAAAATACTTACTGTACCGCTGGTTTGATTGGTCAGAGAACTAATAATGCTAATCGCCGTTGATTTGCCAGCCCCGTTAGGGCCTAGTAACGCAAAAAAATCGCCCGCTTCAACATCTAAATTAATGCCTTTTAATGCCTCAAAACCATTCGCATAGGTTTTTCGTAGATTCCTTATTGATAATGCATTCATAATACTAAGGCTTAACGGAAACTCTTAAATAAGTTAAATTAGTCACCCTATCATTGATATGGCAGATACTAAATTTCCAGATTCTATCAGAATTTGCTTAGTGTCGTAGACAAAAGACAACACTGGATGACTTGTGCCCAAAAAAATACCTGAAATCGTTGCTGCAGTAGACCTAGGCTCTAATAGTTTTCACATGATTGTTTGTAGTCTGAATGGCGACAAACTAAAAATTATCGACCGTTTAAAAGAAATGGTGCGGTTGGCTTCTGGTTTAGATAAGCGTAATGTCTTAGACCACGCCGCACAAGAGCGTGCGCTGGCTTGCTTAGAGCGTTTTGGCCAACGTTTACGCAATGTTCCACCCGAAAATGTTCGGGTAGTTGGCACAAATACCTTGCGTACAGCAAAAAATGCTGAGCAGTTTTTAGTCAAAGCCGAAAAAGCGCTGAATCACAAAATCGACATCATCTCAGGTATCGAAGAAGCCCGGCTGATATACCAAGGTGTCGCCTATAGCCTAAGCAGTCATGCTTTGTTACGCTTAGTTATGGATATAGGTGGTGGTAGTACGGAATACATCATTGGTAGCGGCGCTAATCCTTTGTGCAAAGAAAGCTTACACATGGGCTGCGTATCGGTTAGCAAGCTGTTTTTCAAAAGACGGTCATATTAGTAAAGAGGCGTTTAACCAAGCCATCTTATATGCCGAGCAAAAATTAGAGCCGTTTGAAACGAAGTTTAATAGCCGTAATTGGGAGCAGGCGATAGGTGCTTCGGGTAGTTTAAGAGCGATTGCCAAGGTGCTAGATAGCAAAGGTTGGAGTAACAACGGCATTACCTTAGACGGTTTGCAAACTTTAGTCGATTATTTAATCCAGAAAAAACATATCGATGCGCTAGAATTTGAAGACTTTGATAGAGAGCGCTTACCGGTATTTCCGGGTGGTGTAGCGATTGCCTATGCGACGTTTAAAGCGCTGAAAATAAGCCAAATGACCGTTTCCGATGGTGCGCTACGCGATGGTTTAATCCAAGACTTACTAGGCCGTTTATACAATCACGATATTCGTTCAGAAACAGCGCGCTCATTAGCCGAGCGCTACCATACCGATGCCGCCCATGCTAACCGCATCAAGCAAACAGCCAACGCGATGTTAGTACAACTATCCGCTAACCATGCCTGGGCAGAACAAGAAATTTGCGTGCAACTGTTAAATTGGGCCGCAGAATTACATGAAATCGGTCATGATATTGCCCACAGTCAATATCATAAACACAGCGCTTATGTGGTAAAACATGGTGATTTAGCCGGTTTTTCTAAACAAGACCAACTGTTACTATCGACGATTATTCGCTCACATCGACGTAAATTCAGTTTATCGCGCTTTAATCGGTTACCCGAAGATTGGTGCGCGCTAGCCCCGTTATTAACGATTATCTTACGCTTAGCCGTTTTGCTAAGACGTAATCGCCACGATGAAGATTTGCCTGAATTTTCCATGGCATTAGAAAAAATTAAACACGGCTATAGTGTGCAGTTACGTTTTCCTAGTCAATGGTTGGCTGATTCTCCGTTAACCCAAGCGGATTTAACCAAAGAAGCGGATTATTTAAAAGCCGCAGGTGTGTTGCTGGAATTTAGCTGATTCAATGACGTGGTTGCTTAAGTTCATCCGTTATAGCCTACTGGCCTTAATACTTTTATGCGTGTTAATTGTATTTTTTGGCATAGGCGATGAAGCCGATGTGGAACTAAATTGGCAGTTAGCCCCGCAAGACTTGGTGCGCGCGAAAAAAAATACTACATGAAGGGTCTAAAATCAGACCTGAAGATATACAAACCATAGAACTTAGCCGGGAGGATTTAATTCTTGCGGCTAATTATTTATTAAACCGCTATAGCAAAAGCGCAGTACAAATTTCACTCAAACCCAATCAGCTGAAATTTACGGCAACCACAACTTTGCCGCCTAATCGCATAGGTAAATATCTCAATATCACATTGGCGCTAGGTAATGTAGACGGCAATCAACTGCCAACCATCACTAAATTTAAAGCGGGTAAATTACTACTGCCCTCAGCACTGGCCGGTTGGGTGATTGAGTTTTACATTAGGCATTCAGCGCTGAATAATTATTTTATATTGGCAACCCGCCCGATTAAATCGGTGCTTATTACCCCTGAAAAAATCAGTATTAGCTATTCACCCACGCTAGATACATTAATACAAGCACAACAATTACTGGCCAACAATAACACCCACGCGGCTCAGTTATATCAAACTCAACTCAATGCGATTGTTGAGCGTCATGATAAAAAATGGCGTTTATCGTTGGCTGAGTTATTACAGCCGCTGTTCAAATTAGCGTATGAACGCTCAACGTTAGAGTCTGCTATTGAAGAAAACCGCATTGTGATTTTTACCGTGAACAACTATGTGAATCAACATGCGAAAAAAGTTTTTACAGCACCCGCTTAACCTCAGCAACCAAAAATATTACTCGGCTTTTGTCTATCAACGCGGCGATTTAGCACAACATTTTATGGCGTCCGCCGCGCTCACGGCGTCAGTCAACGGGCAGTTGTCAACCGCGATGGGCGAGGAAAAAGAGTTACGCGATGCCGCTAAAGGCAGCGGTTTTAGTTTTATCGATTTAGCGGCGGATAAAGCGGGCACGCGTTTTGGTGAAGCAGCGACGGTTTCATCTGAATCGGCACGGCGTTTACAAAAAGCCATGTCAGAAATCAAAGACTATAGCGCTTTTATCCCCGACCCTAGAGATTTGCCGGAACACATGAACGAAGCCGAGTTCAAACAGCGTTTCGGTTCCACTAACAGTCCTCAATATCAACATGTATTACAAATGATTGATGAGCGGATTAATCAGTTGGTCATTTACCAAGAATAACTTCACTTTTTGTCCTCGTTCCCCCGCCCCCAGCGCCACAGGCATACCCCGCAAAAAAAAGTTAAGGTTTATTGCAGGCACTGACAAGTCTTGCAGTCCTATTAAATAACCTAACGCTACGATAATCTCTGTTTGTTGTGCTTCATAAGATTTTATTGATAAAAATCAATGTATTAGCACTGTTGTTTCATGCCCGGTTTAAATGGCATTAAACCTGCTCCATTGGGTTTGGGCACTCTGCAGCTACAACGAAGTTATTAACATTATTGTTTTGTCGCAAAAACGGCGACAACGCACACCGGAGAATCTTATGCGATATAAATACGCTTACAAAAGCCTGGTTGGGCTTGGCATGGCGATGGGGTTATTGAGTCAGGTTGCGCTAGCAACATCTAGTTATTACGATAAACTGAATACCCAGTGTGCAACACTGAATGGCACGGGTTCGGTACGCAATTCGTCGGTAGGTTGTACGACTTGTCATGATAGTTCTTACAATGTCAATTCAACAGGACGGGCTTTCATCAGTGCCGGACATAAACCGACTGCAGCTATATCCAGCATATTATGCACGCTAGCCGCTGCCACCAATACAGCTCCGACCGCTAATGCTGGGCCGGACCAGTCGATAACTAATGCGTTACCGGTGACTGTAACACTAAAGGGAACAGGCGCCGATAAAGACGGTGATGCGTTAACATTTACCTGGTCATTGACGAAAAAACCGGCCGGTAGCCAAGCGGTATTATCCAGCACGACGGCGGCCAGCCCTAGTTTTTCAGCCGATGTTGTCGGTCAATATACGGCGAAACTAATAGTGAATGATGGCAAATTAAATAGTAGCGCCGATACGGTAAGCATTATCGTGGGTAAAACCGGGAATGCTAAACCGGTAGCCCATGCAGGCTTAGATCAACACGTACAAATCGGGGCGCTGGTTACGCTAAGCGCTAGCGGCACCGATGCCGATAATGAGCCGTTAACTTATTTGTGGACGCTTAAGACACCTAAAAATAGTGCTGCGGTATTGTCCAATGCTACGGCGTTAATGCCAACGTTTATCGCTGACCTACCAGGGCGTTATGAGGCAAGGTTGGTTGTTAACGATGGCAAAGTCAATAGCAATGCCGATTCTGTCATGATTACCGCAGGTTCAGGCAATGTTGCGCCGGTAGCTAATGCTGGAGCCGATAAAAATGCGTTGCTAAACACGGAAATCACTTTGAACGGCAAGGGCTTTGATGCAGATGGTGATTCCTTGACGTATCTATGGTCGTTAATCAAAATCCCGAAAGACAGTAGCGCACACATGTCTGACGCGACATTAGCGAGCCCGATATTGGTCGCCGATAAACTCGGCGAATATGTCGCTCAGTTAATCGTTAACGATGGCGTCTTGAACAGTAAACCAGACACAGTGTTGATTAAAGTCAGCGAGCCGGTTACTAGCGAGGTCAGCGTTGGGCTTGCGCTAATGCTTGAGCCTTCTGTCTTAATGTTAGAAGAGTTTGGCAAGTCCATTATCGTAAAAGCCAATATCAGCGCGGTGAATAATGTTGATAGACTCGATATACCGGTGCTAGTCAGCGCAAAAGTCGGCAGACCTGATGGTAGTAGCCAAAGTCTTGGTCAAAAACGCATCTTGCTGAAAGAGGTTTATAAAATCTACGCACAATACACGCCTAAAATGGTCGGTGAGCATACCGTCACTGTCGTTATCAGCGACCAAACCGGGGGCACATTAGCCGAGCAAAGCAAAAAGTTAACTGTGCTATTGCAAAATGACGATGATGACGATGAGCATGATAGCGATGGGCATGATGACGATGATTAAGCAAGGATTTTGCAACAAGGATGCTATAAGTTCGCATTTTTAATAGGGGACGATGCTCAGATAACATCTTGTTAAGAGATGTTATCTGGTCTCGTTTAGTGATGTTTATAGAAGTTTGACTAACGCGGCGACAAGTCCCGCTTGTGCCAGCAACATGCCGGCTATCCACTTGACTAAATCAAATTTAATGTCGTTGATGCTAGCTTCAAGACGCAGCTCTGTTTCTTTTAAACGATGATCCAACGTTGCATTAGATACTAAGTTATCTTGGGCTTGTGAAATCACGCGTACAACGGTTTCGGCCTGTGCTTGTTCAAAGCCTGCCGCTTTAAGTTTATCAACTAGTTCCAGTGTATCAAAAGTAATGGTCGCCATCTTCTTACCCGATTGTGTGTTTTCTTATTGTCACCGTCTTGCCTGGATGCTGCCAGGCAAGGCGGTGAGTCATGATGCCGCTTATCCTAATCGACGACTTTAAAAACTTCCCGTGCTTTCAAATCCGCTTGGATTTCTGCGGCTGTAAAAGGGAATTTAAACATTTCACCGGCTGAAAACATGGCGAGCTGGTCGTTATACCAAGGCGAAGTTTTTTCAGTGGCTTGTGAAAAAGCTAACACGCCCAGGGCTACAGGTCCTGTAGGTGTCAGTTCAACGAGATGGGTATAGCTGGAGCCGGTCAACTCTGCGCCGGAAAACCCTTTTAAGCTAGTCAGCCAACCGTCAAAATTCTGCATGTTTAAGCTGAACATAGCATCGTATATGCCTTGGTTAGCAGGGCCTCCCGGTATGCCGAATTTTTTTGTTGTTTGCGTCGGTGACAAAATGTACGTCACCCCATGCGGCGTCTGGCGCGATACCTGCGCTTTGCAAGGCTTTAGCGACACGTGCTAACGCAGTTAACACGGCGTCACGCACCTTTGCATCGGTAGTCAATCCTGGGCTGGGTGTTGCTAACGGTTTATCGAAGGCAGGCGGCGTCGCCAACAATTGCTCGGTGGTAATGCCTTGGTCTTGCAAGGCAACCCATAGACCGCCAAACACATGAGCACCACGGCTGGTTAGAGCATTTTTGCGATCCCAGGCGGTTAAAGCGCTGCAGACTGCGCTTATATCAACGCTGTTGCCTTCTAGCTTAACAGATGGGGTTGCTTTGCATAACGCAGCAATATCTGCTGCTAGGAGTTCCGCTGCGTAGTTGCGTTTGTCGTCAAATAATTGCTTCAGTGACTTGGCTGTAAATTTGGCGGCACCTAGGTTATCGGTACCCGCGAGGCGGCCTTCAATCATCTTTAAGGCAAGGCTTGGCCGTAATTGCAGAGGAACTTTCGATGGGCCGAAAGCTTTGGTGCTCGCGGCAAGTTGGACTTGGGCGTTGGGTATTTCAAAGTTATTATTGCTATTGCCAAGGTAATCCGCGCGAATAACTGAGGGTAATAATTCTGCCGCTAGTGTGCCTTTGGGATAACATGCAGAGCGTGCTCCATCCAATGTGATTGCATCGAACATCGCCTGCATGTTGGCCGCCGAAGACGTATTACCACAGTTTTGATAAACATCGGCTGGAATATTCGGTACAGCGGAAATCTCACCAAATAAAATGTCGCCTTTTGCATCGACTGCCGTGGTGTAAGACCACGGCACCCCTCTGATAGCATCCAGACTGGCTTTGACTTGTTGCACATCTTTGGCTTTAGCGACATCAAGCCATTGGCTGACCAGGCGAGTGTTGTTGCGGTTAACATCGGTGACAATAAAGGTGCCGCCATCCGGTATGCCTAACGTTGAAGCCAGCAACACGGGACCTTCTTTAGTCATTTGCACATTGACTTTACGCGGCTTAGCTTCGCCTTTGACCTTAATAGCTAGCGTTTTAGTCGTAATTTTATGCATTTTTCCATCGACTAAATAATGAGTCGGGTCTTTGGCCTGAGGTTTGATTTCCATTAATGTCAGGCGCTGAGTATTAGAGAAAGTCAAACCCCATGCCATCGTTTGATTAAAACCGGATACCGGTAATGGAAAGCCGCCTAGCATAGGTCCCATGACATCGAGTTCACCAGGGATGCGCGCGTGGACGATATACGTGCGTTGTATACCGCCCCACGGAAAATGCGGGTTGTATAAGTGTAAAGGCCCACCTTCAGCCAAGCCTTCACGGCCAATCGCTAAGGCGTTGCTGCCTATGGGGCGTTCTGCCACGGTTGCTGCCGCAAAAGAGTTTTGCGTAACGGCACTGGTTTTTGTCTTAGCCGCGTTAGGTTCGGTAATCGCCAAGAAGGGGCCTACGAATTCTGCACCTGCCAGCCCGGCAGCAGCCACCCACAGCCGATAAATATCATCTACAGTCACTTTGCCCGTAAAATTAACCCGTTCGCAGGCTGCTAATTTATGTGTGTCTAAATAGTGGTTAGCACCTTCGACATAGCCTTCCGCTAAATCGCGCACTGCTTTAGGTTCTTTATTAAAGCCTTCGCGAATGGCTTTAGTATCGTAATAAGTCCGAAACAGCGCATCCATGCGTTGGGATGACATTGAGTGTGATTCGGCGAGTATTTTTTCTATTTTATCTGCGCCCACTTGTTCTGCGAGGCGGCCATTGACTTGCGCGATTCGGTACGCCAATAAGCAGCGGTTATCTTCGGCGTAGGCATAACCGACGCCATATCCGATACCTTTGTAAGTGTCGGCCGTGACGTGGACAAGTCCATGTCCTGTACGCTCAACAACGGTGTCGGTAGTACCCGCGAATAGGTTAGTGGTCATCGTTGCCGTGTAAATAAGGGCTAACAATCGTTTCATTGCGATAAGCTCCATAGGTGCATTTGATTAAGTAACATAGGTGTGGTTTTACTCTAGTTTATTTTTATTATTATGCGCGGCATGATAACAGAAACTGCTACCTGCGGCCGCTATGGAAGCTGCAAGGGGCGGTGGTAAAAGGTTGTTTAGCGGATTAAGGATAAGGGACACGAGTAGCCGCCGTAATAACAGTGCGGCTCTTAAAGAGAATTGCTGAGGCGCTGCCCATTGATTTGGACGTTATTACCTAGCTCAGATAGTTGTGACATCGAGAAATAAGCTGGTATTGCTCCGTTGTTATGGCTTATTTAAAAAAAACGCTGTAAATAATACCCCGTATACGAGCTGGCATGTTGGCTTAATTGTCTTGGCGTGCCTTGGGCTACTAAAGTACCGCCACCTTCGCCGCCTTCAGGTCCCATGTCGATAATCCAATCGGCGGTTTTAATAACGTCTAAATTATGTTCTATCACAATCACGGTATTGCCGTTATCGCGTAGTTGATGCAATACCGATAATAGTTGTTTTATATCGTGAAAATGCAAGCCAGTTGTCGGCTCATCTAGGATATATAACGTGTTGCCGGTATCGCGTTTAGATAATTCTTTGCCTAGCTTGACGCGTTGCGCTTCGCCACCCGATAACGTCGTCGCGTTTTGACCTAAGGTGATATAGCTTAAGCCTACCGATTTTAGCGTAACGAGTTTTTTGGCTAAGCTCGGTATTGCGCTGAAAAAGTCGGCAGCATCTTCGACCGTCATCGCTAAAACTTCATCAATCGTCTTGCCTTTATAGCGAATTTCTAAGGTCTCTCGGTTATAACGCTTGCCATTGCAATGCTCACATTGCACATAAATATCAGGTAAAAAATGCATTTCGACTTTAATTACCCCGTCGCCTTTACAGGCCTCACAACGCCCACCTTTGACGTTAAAACTAAAGCGGCCACTGTTATAACCCCGCGCGCGCGCTTCGGGCACGGCAGCGAATAAATCCCGAATCAACGTAAATAAGCCGGTGTAAGTTGCAGGATTCGAGCGTGGTGTACGGCCAATCGGGCTTTGGTCTATATCGACGACTTTATCAAACTGCTCTAAACCATCAATTGCATCGCAGGGTGCCGCGACTACAGCAGCTTTATTGATAAGGCGTTGCGCATGACTAAACAACGTATCGTTAACCAGCGTCGATTTACCGGAGCCTGACACGCCGGTGACGCAGGTCAATAAGCCAACTGGAAAGGCTATATCGACGTTTTTTAGATTATTGCCTGATGCATTGCGGATAAGGATTTGTTTATCTGGGTTAGGCGCGATGGTTTTATCAGGTACGGCAATCACTTCGCTACCGGCTAAGTATCGGCCTGTTAACGATTCGGTATGGTCGATAATGTCGTTAAGCGCTCCGCTAACAATAATTTCACCTCCATGAATCCCGCACCAGGGCCAATATCGACAATATGGTCAGCGGCGCGAATGGCGTCTTCATCGTGTTCAACGACAATGACGGTATTGCCTAAATCGCGTAGCCGATACAAGGTGTTTAGCAAGCGGTCGTTATCGCGTTGATGTAAGCCTATAGAGGGTTCATCGAGTACATACATGACGCCGACTAAGCCTGCGCCAATTTGACTCGCTAAGCGTATGCGTTGCGCTTCGCCACCTGATAAGGTTTCTGCGCTACGGTTTAAGGTTAGATAATCCAAACCAACGTTGACCAAGAACTCCAAACGTTCGTGAATTTCTTTAATGATTTTGTCAGCAATTTCACCGCGTTTTACCGGTTAAATGTAAGTTTTGACAAAAGGCTAACGCGTCGCGAATCGCAAATGCCGTGATTTGGTGAATCGCTAGCTCAGCAACGGTAACATGGCGCGCGGATAGATTTAAGCGTGCACCTTGGCATTGTTGGCAAGGCTTTTGGGTTAAAAATTTTGCCAGTTCTTCACGCACGGATTCTGAATCGGTGTCATGATAGCGCCGCTGCATCGTGCCAATCACGCCTTCAAACGTATGATGTTTAATTCGGCTGACGCTGCCGAATTCATATTTAAACGCAATAGCATCGTTACCACTACCGTAGAGTAAAATATGCTGTATGTTTTTGGGTAGTTGTGAATACGGCGTGTCGGGGTTAAAGCCATAATGCTCGGCTAGGCAACAGAGCATTTGATAAAAATACGCGTTACGTTTATCCCAGCCACGAATCGCACCATTGGCTAAACTTAGTTCAGGACTTGGAATAATCAATGCGGGATCGAAATGTTGTTGCACACCTAAACCATCGCAGCCTGGACACGCGCCTTTAGGATTATTAAACGAAAATAAGCGCGGCTCTAATTCTGACAAGCTAAAGCCACAATGCGGACAGGCATAGCGCTCGGAAAACAAAATTTCCGTGCCATCGGCTTCAAGGCTGGACGCTATCGCCAAACCCTCGCCTAAGCGTAACGCCGTGGCAAACGATTCAGCTAAGCGTACACTTAAATCAGGCCGGATTTTAAATCGGTCGATAATGGCCTCAATGGTATGCTTTTTTTTGCTATCCAATTTAGGCGCGTCGTCTAAGTCGTAAACTTCGCCGTCGATGCGGGCGCGGATAAAGCCTTGCGCTTGTAAGTCTTGCAATAATTGTTGATATTCGCCTTTACGCTGTTTAATGACTGGCGCTAACAGCATCCAGCGCTGGTCTAACGGTTGCGCTAATAATTGATCAACCATTTGGCTAATCGTTTGTGCTTCCAACGAGACATGATGTTCAGGACAATGTGGTACGCCGACCCGTGCATACAGCAAGCGCAAATAATCATAAATTTCGGTAATCGTGCCGACGGTTGAACGCGGGTTATGCGAGGTCGATTTTTGTTCTATCGAAATAGCCGGTGACAAGCCTTCGATATGGTCGACATCCGGTTTTTCCATCATCGATAAAAACTGCCGTGCATAGGCTGACAACGATTCGACATAACGCCGTTGTCCTTCGGCATAAATCGTATCAAACGCTAACGATGACTTACCCGAACCTGATAAGCCGGTAATGACAATGAGTTTATCTCTGGGTAAGTCCAGATTAATGTTTTTTAGATTATGCGTTCTCGCACCGCGAATGCTGATAGTGTCCATGAGGCGTGGTAAAAAATATTAAGATGGATTATTGGAAAGAGGAAAAACCGAGTTGATGAAGCGTGTGGCTGTATCGTTTTATAACAGCGGTGTTATACAGCACCTTATGATAAGTTCCAAGTCTATCACCGACTCGTAATGTGTACTGTTGAAAATTGTTGGACAGTTACCGCTGTTATGAAAGCCGGGCTTATCTTTAGACAATCTACACGTATGGAATGGATACCAACGTGATTTTGATGGATAATGCTGCTATTGAATAATAGTTAAGTAATACGGCAATCCACACCTGACCTCATCTAGCTATGGATAGTAGCAGAGGTTTCAGACTCGCAAGGAACAAGATGAAACATAAACTCACGGAACTCTTACAACACGCTGTTAATACGTTAAAAAGCACTGGCGTTATCGATTCTTCTCTTCAACCTCAAATTATCATAGAACGTAGCCGCGATGATAAACATGGCGATTATGCGAGCAATTTAGCGCTAGCATTGGCTAAGTCAGCGAAAATGCCACCTAGACAATTAGCCGAGCAATTAGTCGCAGCATTACCTAGTGATTCTGCTGTTATTAAAGTTGAACTCGCAGGGCCTGGTTTTATTAACTTCTTTATCGATGCGTTAGCGCAGCACCAAGTGATTCCACGCATTTTAACCGAACAAGCACATTACGGTTTAAGCCAAGTCGGTGCCGGTCAACGCGTGCAAGTTGAATTTGTTTCGGCCAATCCTACCGGGCCTTTACATGTTGGTCATGGTCGTGGTGCGGCCTATGGTTCAGCGCTGGCTAATTTGCTAGCGGCAGCTGGGTATACTGTGCATAGAGAGTATTATGTTAATGATGCTGGTAGACAAATGGATATTTTGGCGACTAGCGTTTGGCTGCGTTATCTAGCGGCGCTAGGCGAGGTGTTTACATTCCCTAGCAATGGTTACAAAGGTGATTATGTTGTCGATATTGCCAACGAGTTATTGGCACAAGCAGGTCGTGATTTTTATCAGTCGATTGCAACAGTGATGGCGGATATTCCGGCCGATGAACCTGATGGTGGTGATAAAGAAGAGCATATTGATGCACTGATTGCTAAGGCTAAGAATTTGTTAGGCCAGGGCTACGAGTATGTGTTTGCGGCGGGCTTAACTAGCATTTTGGCGGACATTAAAGATGACTTGCATGAATTTGGCGTTGATTATGAAGAGTGGTTTTCTGAGCGTTCATTAATGGATGATGGTGCAGTGGCTGAAGCACTAAGCCGTTTACGCTCAGCCGGGCATTTATACGATAAAGACGGTGCGGTATGGTTTGCCTCATCGTCATTAGGTGATGAGAAAGACCGTGTGGTGTTACGGGAAAATGGACAATATACTTATTTTGCCTCGGATATTGCTTACCACATGAATAAATTGGACAGAGGTTTTGACCATTTAATTAATATTTGGGGTGCTGATCATCACGGCTATATTCCTAGAGTGAAAGCCGCACTTAAAGCCTTAGGCGCTGATGAGACTAAACTGACGGTGTTGTTAGTGCAGTTTGCAACGTTGTATAGAGGTGAGGAAAAAGTACAAATGTCCACGCGCTCTGGCGAGTTTGTGACGCTTAGACAGTTGCGCGATGAAGTCGGCAAGGATGCGGCAAGGTTTTATTATGTGATGAGGCGATCTGAGCAGCACATGGATTTTGATTTGGCGTTGGCTACGTCTAAAACTAACGAGAATCCTGTCTTTTATGTGCAATATGCCTATGCTAGGGTATGTAGTGTTTTAAGGCAATTGGCAGAAAAAGGTTGGACGCGCGATGCGGCATTAGGCTTAGAGCATCTGGCGCGCTTAACAGAGACGCATGAATTACAGTTGATTCAGACCTTGGCGCGTTATCCTGAGGTGATTGAGCGAGCGGCGGCGCAATTTGAACCTCATCAAGTGATTCAGTATTTGCGGGAGTTAGCGACCGAGTTTCATACTTATTATAACGCGCATCAGTTTTTGGTTGACGATGACGCCTTGCGTAATGCTCGCTTGAATTTAATTGCAGCAGTGCAACAAGTATTAGGCAATGGTTTGGCCCTATTAAGCGTAAGCACCCCAGAAGTGATGTGATATGTCTAAAGACTACAAAAACAGAGTACAGCGTAAAACTAAGGCTAAGTCTAAATCCAGTTTAAGCGTTTGGCAGTGGATGTTAATTACTGCATTAGTTATTTTGTTTGTAGTTTTTTTAGCGTATTTGCATTTTGCAGGTTCAGATAAAAGTTGAGGAAAACGCCAGCGACGATTGTAACAAAGCCCGCGAGTAATCCTATAAAGCCTAAACAGGCTGATAAGCCTGTAGAAAAAAAGTTGAGACTAAGCCGAAAGCACCGCATTTTGATTTTTACCAAATTTTACCGGGCAAAGAAGT
>NZ_LAJX01000117.1 GCF_000963695.1 Methylocucumis oryzae | reverse complement strand
GATAATATACTGGTTTAAGTCTTCAAGCTTGATAATGGTTTGCTGTTGCTGATTCGCCAATTGCTGGGCTTCTTCGCTACGTTTCGCTAACACATAGGATAAAAAGGCAATCGTAAAAAACGTTGCGCCTAACATACTAGAGTAGGTGTAAGACACCGAATTAGCTTGCTGTAGTTGACTGGTGACCAGTTGCTCCGTTAACACCGAAAGGCTGGCTAGCGCGGCAAATAACATCGCACATAAACCGCCGATTAATAATCCACCCGAAGCAATGGATACCGCCAATAAAATACCGACACCACTTTTTATACCGCCTAACGCATGCATTAACAGCGTTAGCAACACAATGTCAGAAAAAATTAATAACTGGGATTGCGTGGTATAAGGAATTAAGCGCCAAAATACGCCAATAATTGACACTACCGTTAAAAATAAATAACACTCGCTAGAATAAATATACAGTTGATTAGAACCCGCCTCTATCAAAGAAGAACCGCTACGGTCGTATAACATGCCAATAAATAGGCTAGCTAAAATCAAGCGATAGACTAAAAAGACTTTTAGCAATGTCCATGCTTGCTGTGCTTTAATGCCATAGCCTTTAGAAAAAGGGCAGGGATATAAGGTGTTGGTTGTAGATTTAAGCATTCGCGTGATGGTTTGCTATTAAGATAGACTATGAACAATATCACATAATACACTATCGTTTAATACCCTGACAGATTGGGTTTTAGCTAAAGAGGCCAGTATGAATATTCATGAATACCAATCAAAACAATTGCTTAAATTTTATGAGGTCGCTGTACCTGACGGCGGTATTGCGACGAATGTTGAGCAAGCGGTTAGCATTGCCAGACAATTAAACGAGTCAGCCTGGGTGGTAAAAGCCCAGATTCATGCGGGCGCGCGCGGTAAAGCAGGGGGAGTTAAATGTGTAACCGACTTAACCGAGTTAGAGCAATGTTGTTTAGCCTTACTGAATCGGCGCTTAGTCACTGTACAAACCCATGCCGACGGCTTACCTGTTAACACGTTATTAGTGGAAAAATCTTATGCGATTAAACGAGAGTTTTATCTGAGCTTAATCGTTGATAGAGGATTAGAACGCCTACTGTTTATCGCATCAGCCGATGGCGGTATGGATATAGAAGAAATTGCCTTGCATCACCCTGAGCGCATCATCACTGTTGCGATTCATCCAACCGCAGGCTTACAAGCCTATCAAGTTCGTAATGTTGCTTATGCCTTAAGTCTTAATGCCCAGCAGCAAAAGGCGCTGGCTAAAATTATGCACGGCATGTATCAGTTATTTTTAGCTAAAGATGCCAGTCAAATTGAAATTAACCCGTTAATTGAAACGGATGACGGCGAATTAATCGCCTTAGACGCCAAGATTAATTTTGATGATAATGCGTTAAGCCTACATCCCGATATTGCCGCGCTACGCGATGAATCCCAAGAAGACAGTAAAGAACTCGCCGCACAGCAACATGACTTAAATTACATCACGCTAGAAGGCAATATTGGCTGTATGGTTAATGGTGCAGGTTTAGCTATGGCGACGATGGATTTGGTGAAATTAAAAGGCGGTCAGCCGGCTAATTTTTTAGATGTAGGCGGCGGGACTAATGTCGAAAAAGTCTGTGAAGCGTTTAAGCTTATAGTCGCAGATCCTGATATTAAAGCTATTTTAGTGAATATCTTTGGTGGTATCGTCAAATGCGATGTCATTGCATCCGGTATTTTAGCGGCGATACAACAAGTGCATGTCAGTATTCCCGTCGTGGTGCGCTTAGAAGGCACAAATGTAGATGAAGGTCGAGCTTTACTGACTAACACCGGTCTACAAATTTATCCTAGCGATGATTTAGCACAAGCGGCTGAACTCGTTGTGAAATTAGCCCATTCCTAATTAAAAGACTTGTCACTACGCTTATGAGCATATTAATCGATAAAAACACCAAAGTACTGTGCCAAGGTTTCACTGGCAAACAAGGCACGTTTCATTCTGAACAAGCGTTAGCGTATGGCACACAGCTTGTTGGCGGCGTAACGCCCGAACGGGGCGGGCAACGTCATTTAGGCTTGCCAGTTTTTAACACTGTCGCGCAAGCCGTGGCAGAAACAGGCGCGGACGCGACGATGATTTATGTGCCGCCTCCGTATGCGGCCGACGCGATATTAGAAGCCGCCGATGCCGGTATTAAACTCATTGTGTGTATTACCGAAGGCATTCCGGTGTTACAAATGCTTAGAGTCAAAGCTGTATTAGCCGGTACCGAAACCTTATTAATCGGGCCGAATTGCCCAGGCATTATCACACCCGGACAATGCAAAATCGGTATTATGCCGGGAAAAATCCATCAACCCGGTGTGATAGGCATTGTCTCGCGCTCAGGCACATTAACGTATGAATCCGTACAACAAACCACCGCGCAAGGGTTAGGACAATCCACTTGCGTCGGTATAGGCGGCGACCCCATACACGGCATGAATTTTGTCGATGTATTACGCCGTTTTCAACAAGACGAGCAAACCCAAGGCATTGTCATGGTCGGCGAAATCGGCGGTAGCGAAGAAGAAGACGCTGCCGAATTTATCAAAAACCATGTAACCAAGCCGGTTGTCGCCTATATTGCCGGACAAACCGCACCGCCTGGCAAGCGTATGGGACACGCTGGCGCGATTGTCACCGGAGGTAAAGGTACGGCGAGTAGTAAAGTAGCGGCGTTAACGGCAGCAGGCGTAACGGTGGTTTCTGCGGTTACCGATATTGGCGCGGCGATGCGGGAGAAGATGTAGGTTGGTTTAGCAGTATGGGCGCAATGTGTTGATTATTGCGCCCTGAGCTGGCTTTATTGGTAACAGGACTGACGCGATTTTATCCCCATGAGTTTTTTTTAACGTGCTTAAAAATGCCGGTTTCAGCGACTAGCAAGCAGAAACCATTACAAACACAAAAAGCCGCCATCGCTGCAACTTTAGAACAAGCCAAGCTAGCTTATGGTCTTCATGAGGTTGCAACAACGCGATTTAACAGAGCTTGAATTAAGCATCAAAAACGACCTGATTAAATGGATTGCTGGCATGATGTTAGCGCAGGCTGGGATTATTGCCGCGTTACTTAAACATTTAAAATGAATAAACAGAAAATTAAATTGGCTGCTATTGCTAAAAATGAAGCAGCCTATATTCCTGAATGGGTTTTCCACCATTTTTATTTCGGCTTTGATGCAATCGAAATCTGGATAAATGGAACGAGCGACAATAGTTTTGAAATCCTTGACTCCCTTAAAGCACAGTTTGGCCATCGTTTGACATACCGAAATACCGATAATCTGTTTAGAGAATGTGTTACGGACGGGAAAGATTTTCAGGTAGTATCATACCGCAAGCTGTTTAAGTCTGCTAAGAAAGATGGTTTTGATTTTATTATGTTTTTGGACATGGATGAGTTTTGGATACCTAACGATTTCATTTCAAGCATACATTCTTTAGTTAAAGATTTTGCAGATGAGGATCCAAGCTCAATTTCTTTCCAGTGGTGTGTAGATATTCCAGACGCTAATAAACTGTCTTTCGGTAAGCTGTTTTCTTCACAAAATACGCTTGCTAAAGACAGGCACGTCAAATCGTTGCTAAATTTAAAGCACCAACCCGTTTTGATAAATATACATAATACAGTTTTTCATAACGGGCGTTATTTTCTTGCAAATAAAGCTCCGTTCCCTGAAACAAATCCCAAAGAACAGCGTAATAAATCGCTTGTTTCTATCGAATATTTTGCAGAAAACAACGGGAGTATGACACCTTACTTCGTTGCCCATAAGGTATTTAGATCGCAAATGGAATATGTCTCAAGCCTTGCGCGAGCTAGGAGGCATACGACAAATGACAAGAGCTTTATTAAGACCAACCGTCCTGGCTATTGGCGTAATCCTGCCACTATAACCACCACGTTTTGAAATTACCAAAATTCAGCTTGATGACTATAGTTCAAAATTTGAAAAGTTCATGCAGGGCGAAATAGCGGAACAAGTTTTTGCTAGCTCAAAATTTTGTAAGGGATAGGTTTTCTGCCTTAGTTTTAAAGTTGGCAGAAGATGAGGCGTTTTTGTTTAAAAAATACAGTCGTCTTTTTAAAGGTATCACGTTGCCCGAAATTGAGGACATTAGAGCGTTAACCAATAATACCAGCGCTGAAAAAACTAAGTTTTGCATTGATTTAATCGAAATTGACGACAGTTTTTCGTTATCACTTGTAGGATGGGCGTTTTCAAATGGTGCATCCCTGACAGAAAGTGACTTTTCGATATATTTAATCGATGACAAATTGCCTTTTATTTTCCAAAAATCTTTACGTCCAGATGTCTCGGCGGCGAATGCTGGGCCTATTGATTGCGGTTTTAAGCTAACAGTGAAAACTTTCAAGCATTATATTGGCAGTAATGAAAAATTGATGATTCGGCTGAAAGAATCCCGTGCTGAATTCGAAAATCCTTACATTAAAAAAGCACGCTTGGCCTTAGACAAAGCAATGGCTCTTCGCGAAAGTGATGATTTTTGTGCGGTGGAAAGTACTTTCAGGGATGGCATGAGAGACTATCCTAGCTTTGTTGACCGATTTGGGCATCCCGCTTTTAAGAAAGAGCTTGTGTGGATATTGCTGAGCAAGCGGCGCTTTGCAGATGCGCTCCAGCTTATTTCCCAATCAGGGGGGACTAGCGATGATAGTTGGCATGAAATCCTGTTTGCAAGGATTTATACTAGGTTTAATGAGGTTGAAAATGCAAGATTGTGGTGGGGAAAGGTTGTTAAACGTAAACCTAATCATCCTGAAGCTATGAAGTTTTTTGCAAAATTTGGAGTCCCTCCGGAACTGCCTAAAAATAACGCGGGATAAGATTTGCATCCATATAGGTTGCGCCGAACAACGTGAGGCGCAACGTTCGCCAACACGATAAGATGCGCCCCCACATAGGTTGTGCCGAACAACGTGAGGCACAACGTTCGCGAGCGATGCGCCTCCTAACGTCGGCTCATCCTATTTGACGCATCTTATCGCGTTATTGCTGGACGGCAGTTTAGCAGATAAGCTGGCAGCTTAGATTTGTGCATGAAAAACACGCTCGATAACATGAGCAGGAAGAGTGATTCGATCAAATAATGATGCCGGGTACAAATAATCTTCGCCAGATTCATCAATCACCCGGATTTGCTGGTGTTTTTCCGCATCAGCGTCCGCCAGAATTTCATAGAGCTTACGAGTTTCCAGTGAAACCTCATAACCACGGTTATTAATACAGATTGCGAATTCGTGTTTGTTCATGGTTGTGTGTCGATGTAACGTTTGATTTTAAATTCCCGTTTGCCAATACCAGATGCTTCGTACCAATGAATTTCAGCTTCGCGGATCGTTCCATCTTGCAAGCGTACTGTGGCAAAGCCCTTACGTTTACGCCACAAGCCCTGTCCGTGAATTTTACGCAGCCTCGGCAACTCCCTAATGCCGGAACCGCGAGCAAAAGTCTCTGGATGCTTGATGTCACCAATAATTTCAAATTCCATTTTTGCATTGTAGCGCAATGCATCAGAAACGCCCAATGTTACGGTAAGGAATTTATGATACGAATTCGCTGGATACAAAAAAGTCTTTCCATGACTAAAAATACAATCCAAGCCCAATATCATCAAAGAAGAACCCTAAGCGTTGTCTTGGTTATACAACATGCAGAACAATAATCTCGATTTTGCATAGTCCCAACAAATCACGTAAGCCATAGCACGGTTATCATCTCATAAGCTATTGTATTAGCTATACTAAAGCTGGTTAATCAAAATCGCTTTAGCGAAAATACAACATTTATTAAGACGATTAAGGTGGTTTTGCATTAATATTCTCCCGCTGGGCTTTTAGCGATGGGAGAAAGTGTTGCTTGAGCAGTAAATCTATTGGCATTGGAGTACACGCGCCTGGGTTTGTACTCCAATGCTTTTTAGCGCCCAGCTTTCCAAAATTCTCTAAATGCTATATTGAATCGTTGTTACGAGTAACAACGCTACTTTTTGTTTGATTACCTTGCGTCAAAGGCCTTATGCTCGAATCGATTAAAACGTCTTGCTTTAGCGTTATTACTGGTGTTGCTGGCCAGTGCCGTGTTGTTATGGTCGGATAGACATAATCGTTTGGTTAGCGAGCGACAAACCGACGGTTCGGCGTTTCAAAGTATGCCTATTGCTATTTTGCAACATAGCTCTAACCCGATGATGGAGGAGATTCGGCAAGGCGTGTTAGATGGGTTGCGCGCACAAGGGTTTGAGGATGGGCATAAGTTAGCGATTACGTTTTATAACCCAGAAGGGGATTTGCCTACCGGTAATTTAATGGCGCAAAAATCACGGCGGGCAGCTATCGCTTAGCGATTTCTATTTCTACGTTGATGCTGCAAGCGTTGGCAAATGCCAATCGTAGTACCGGGTTAACTCATGTGTTTGGGGCAGTAACCTCGCCGGTAGCGGCAGGTGTGGGCATTAAGACCATGAATAGTTTGGATAAGCCAAACTATTTAACCGGTATAGGCACGCCGCAACCAGTCGCGGAAATTTTTAGATTGGCTAAGCAAGTCAATCCTAAGCTAAAAACCGTGGGCGTGGTTTGGAATCCTGCAGAAGTCAATTCTGAATATTGCACAAAAGAAGCACGGAAGATTTCGGCAGAGCTGGGCATTACGTTATTAGAAGCGCCTGTTGAGCAAGCGAAAGATGTACGTGAAGCAGCGCGCTCATTAGTGGCTAGAGGCGTTGAAGCGTTTTGGACCGGTGGCGATGCGACGGTTAATGGGAATGTTGAGAGCTTAACCGATGTCGCGAAAGCGGCTAAGATTCCGGTCTTTTCTAATATCGCGGGTCACGCTAAGCGTGGCGGTTTATTTGATTTAGGGGCGGATTATCACGAAGTCGGCGCAGAAATAGGTCGTATTGCGGCGCAGATATTAACCGGTAAAAGCCCGGCCGAGATACCGGTTAAAGATTTTGTGCCTAAGCGTATCATTTTAAATGAACAACGCCGTGCTGAGTTAACGGAAGATTGGCAGTTTCCAGCGGACATGGTGAATCAAGCGTATAGCATTATTGATGTGAATGGCGCTGAGCATGATAAAGCGGTTGCAGCACCGTTAAGTCCGGTAGTCGCTAAACCGGATAAGCAGTATAAAGTCGGCTTGGCTTTTTATGCTCCTGAGCCTGGCGTGGATTCAGTGATGTCTGGCTTGCGTGAAGGTTTAAGCAAGCAAGGTTTTGTTGAAGGTAAGAATTTAACCTTTATGTCTATGCACGCTCAGGGTGAGATAGGGCAAATCCCGACCATGGGGCAGGTGCTGGATAATAGCGATGTCGATGCTATTTTGACGCTAACTACGCCGGTGTTACAAGGTGTGGCGATGGCGGCTAAACATAAACCCGCTGTATTTACTTATGTGACTGACCCGTTAGCGGCGGGGGCAGGTAAATCGTATACCGAGCATTTACCAAATTTAACCGGCATAGGTTCGTTATTACCAGTGGCTGATATGCTGTCGCTGAGCTTAAAAGTCTTACCTAAGCTGAAAGTCATAGGCACGTTATATAATCCTAGCGAAGCCAATTCGGTAAAAGTGGTCGAAATCATGCGCGCCGAATGCGCAAAACGCGGCTTGACCTTAGAAGAGGTTCCTATCAGCACAACCGCTGAGGCTGTACAGGGTGCGCAAGCTCTGGCGGCTAGACATGTCGATGTTTTTATGTCGGTAGGCGATAACACCATGTATCAAGCCTTAGATGGCATTAGCAAGATTGCTAAGAATTCCGATATTCCGTTGATTTTAGATCAACCGGAGTTTATCGAGCACGATGCGCTGATGGTGGTCGGTATTGATTATAAAGAAAGTGGTAAAGCGGCGGCTGATTTACTAACCAAAGTATTAACTGGTGTTAAGCCAGCTACGTTACCTTTTCAAAATGTCAGTAAACAAGTCATTTTATTAAATGAGGCTAGCGCTAAACGCTTGCACATTACCTTTCCTAATGAATTAACCGCACTGGCGACAGCGACGGCAGCACCACAACCTGCACTTAATCATACGTGGAAAATCAAACGCTTGTTATATGTTGAATCACCGCCTGCTGAGCAAGCGTTGCAAGGCATAGATGATGGTTTTAAAGCGGCAGGCTTAACGTCCGGTAAAGATTTTGTGCTTAGCGATGCGTCGGCACAAGCCGATATGACTATTTTGTCGGGCATTGCCGATACCATTAATAGCGATGGTACTGAGCTAGTCATGACGTTATCAACACCTACGTTAGAAACAGTGTTGCATAAAGTTAAAAAACTACCCATCGTATTTACCTTTGTCGCAGACCCTGTCGTTGCCGGTGCCGGTAAAAGCGATACCGAGCATTTAGCTAATGTGACCGGTGTTTATACATTAGCGCCGTATAAGGAAATGGTGGCCTTGTTAAAACAGTATTATCCTGACTTTAAAAAAGTCGGCACGTTGTTTACCCCCGGTGAAGATAATTCGGTGTATAACAAAAATGTGTTTGTTGAAACCGCTAAGCAACAAGGCATAGAGGTAGTGACGTTGCCGGTTAATTCAGCCAGTGAATTACCCAATGCAGCATTAGCGATTGCGGCGCAACCTATCGATGCTTGGGTGCAAATTTTAGATAACCAAATCGTATCGGGTTTTACGGCGATTACGCAAGCGGCCGCGCGCGCCAAAAAACCGCTGTTAACGTTTACCGAATCAGGTGTACAACAAGGCGCAGCATTGGCATTTACTATGGATTATTATCAAGCTGGTTTTGATGCTGCGACCAAAGCTGCCGAAGTGATGCGCGGTAAAAATCCAAAAGATATTGCGTTTTCGCGTCCTGGCAAAATCCGTTTAATCATCAGCGAGCAACACGCGCAAAACCTGCGCTTGCCAATGCCAGCTGATTTATTAGCTAAAGCCGATAAGCGTTTGTAATTTTCTTGGAGTTTAAATGGACATCGTAACGGAATTGATTGGTGACGAAACCCATGTTGTGTTATCGGGGCGTTTAGATGCGGCTTGGAGTAATGCAGTTAATCAAGCCTTACAAAATACGGTACACAGCGGTAGTCATCATATTGCGTTGAATTTGGCCAATGTTGATTATTTAAGCTCTGCCGGGATTCGTGTGCTCGTGATATTGGCTAAGCATTTGCAAAAAATCGGTGGCCGCTTACGGTTAGCGGATGCTTCGCCAGCGGTGCGTGAGGTGTTGCAATTAGTTGGATTTCATCAATTGCTAGCCGGTCTCGACAAGCCGCCGGTTGAAAAACTAGTCGTTAAGTCTGACAAAACAGCCTTTGAATCCTGTGAGATTAACGGTATCGCATTAGAGCGTTATTTGTTAAATGCTGATGCGTTACAACAGGTGACGGTGATTGATAATAGTGATGAGACTACGTTGTTAGAAATTGGCGAGGGGCATTGGGCTATTGGTCATGGTTGTTTAGGGGCAGACTCTTCATTAGCACAAGCGGGTGAACTGCTTGCTGTCGATGGCTTAGCCGTATGTTTACCGGGTGATGACCCGCAGCATCCCGATTGGTTAAGCCAAGAAGGTGGCTTAGTTCCCCGTGTCGGACTGGTACATGGTTTATATGCGTCGGGTACTTTTCGTTATTTATTACGCTTTGGCTTACACCCGGATACCCCGCCGCTACGCTTAAGCGAATTAGCGCAAATGACGCTGGCTTGCTGTGAATGCGATACCGTGGCTTGGGTGATGATTGCTGAAACAGCTCATTTAATCGGTGCGGCTTTGCAAGTTTCAGCTTCTGCGCGTGAGTCAGGTTTTTTCAATTTTCCAAGTATCCGCGACCGCTTGTTGTTTACCGCTGAGCCAGCATTTGCCGATGAAACGTGTGTAGTAGCAGGGGTGATTGCCCGTGATGCGAATAGCCTATTAGCCAAGCAATTACGGCCTTACGATGGTGAGAGTGGTTTAGCGATGCATCATCATGCGGGTGTTATGCCGTTTATGCCAGTGCGCAAGGGGTTGATTGAGCTTAGTGAAAGTTTACAGCGCTTAATGGATACTCAAACCGTGCGCGGTGTGTTGCATTTGCTCAACGATGATAGAGAGGGTGTTGGTGCAGGCGAGAGTTTTTTGCGGCGCGGCGCGATTTGGTGTGCGCCGGTTGTTTGCCCGCTCGATTGACAGCCATAACATCAGTTAGGGCTACCAACTTAAAACGGGACAATACCAAGCCGGGACAGGTTGTTTAGAGTGAAGGTGTCGGCAGCAGGGATGCTGCCGCCAAGCCTACAGGGACGTATTTACGGCGTCCTTCACTCTGAATGACCTGCCCCGGCTTAAGTGGGTAGCCTCAGGTAGCAAATAGAGGAGAATCATGACTTTATTAATAGGAGCTTTAACGCTAGGTGTTATTTTGGCGTTATTAGCATTAGGCGTTTACATTTCTTATCGAATTTTCGATATTGCCGACATTACTGTCGATGGTTCGTTAACCTTTGGCGCGTCGGTAGCGGGCGTGTTATTGGTTAATTACCATATTGCTCCGATTCCAGCGACGGCGGCAGGTTTTATCGCGGGTATGTTGGCCGGTACAGTCAGTGGTATTTTGCAAACAGGATTTAAGATTAATTCGTTGCTGGCCGGTATTTTGGTGATGACGGCGTTATATTCGGTGAATCTGCATGTGATGGGGCGTAGTAATATTCCATTTTTAGGCGTAGAGACATTAGCGACGTATTGCGAGCAATTAGCTCAACAGCTTTTTGGCGCGTCAGAAGCCATGTTGTGGGGTTGGATGGTGTCTAGCGCTGATTTAACCATGTTATTGTTGATGTTGGTTTTAGTCAGCGTCGTGGCGTTGAGCCTATGGGTGTTTTTTCGCACCGACCTGGGGACGGCGATGCGAGCGTCAGGCGATAACCCGCAAATGGTGCGCGCATTAGGTGGTAATGTTGATTACTATCGGGTGTTTGGCTTGGCGTTGTCGAATGGCTTAGTCGGGCTAGCAGGCGCGTTATGGGCGCAATATCAAAATTTTGCCGATGTGCAAATGGGAATAGGCATGGTCGTATGGGGCTTGGCAAGCGTGATTATTGGTGAAGCATTAACCGGTGCGACCGGGGTTGGGATTGCTATTGCTGGCGCGATTATCGGCTCAGTGTTATTTAGGCAATTAGTAGCGATAGCGTTATCGTTTGGTTTGAACCCTAATGATTTGAAATTGATTACCGCCGTTTTTGTGTTTGCCGCCTTAGTCGTACCTGGCGGTATGGCAAAAATTACCCGACGCAAGACACAGAGGGCGTTATGACAGAAGCGACAATGAATACGCCACTGGTGCGCTTAACCGACGTGTATAAAAACGTTTCATGCCGGTACGGTTAATGAAGTCAGGCCGATGAAAGGCATTAATTTAACCATTGCCGAAGGCTCGTTTGTTATTGTGTTAGGTGGCAATGGCTCAGGTAAATCAACGTTATTGAATGCCTTGGCGGGCAGTTTTATGGTCGATGCAGGGCGCATTGAATTGGCAGGCTACGATGTTACGCAATGGCCAGAACATAAACGTGCTGCGTTAATTGGCCGAGTGTTTCAAAATCCTTTTTCTGGTACGGCGCCGAATATGTCGATTTTGGATAATTTTTCGCTAGCGGCTAAACGTGGACGCTTTCGAGGACTAGCTTGGGCGCAATCACGGCAGTTGAAAGATGAATTACAAGCACGCGTCAGAGAGCTTAAAATGGGCTTAGAAGACCGCTTAGACAGCGCTATAGGCTCGCTGTCCGGTGGTCAACGGCAAGCATTAACACTGCTTATGGCGACCTGGCTTAAACCTCGGTTGTTATTATTAGATGAGCATACCGCCGCATTAGACCCTAAAAGCGCTGACCAAGTGATTGCGTTAACCGATAGGATTATTGCTAGAGAAGGTTTGACTACGTTAATGGTTACGCATTCTATGCAGCAAGCCGTGAATTTAGGTGACCGGATTGTCATGATGCATAACGGCAATGTGTTACATGATTTTGATAGCGAGCAAAAAACGGCGTTTACGCGTTGATGATTTATTAGCCAAATTTGAAAACGTGCGCAGGCGTGAATTACTCGACGAAAGCGCCGCAGATTTATTGCGTGCACGTTATCTTTAAATAATTACAGGTTGGGTTATGACGAAAAAAATTCTTATTACTGACGATGAGCCGCATATCCGTTTTGCTGTTAGAGCAAACCTTAGAGGAGTTAGAGGATTATGATGTGGAATTCTTTAGTGCGGAAAATGGCGAGCAAGCGTTAGAAATTATCTCAGAAGAGCATCCGCAACTCGTATTATTAGATGTGATGATGCCTAAAATGAATGGTTTTGATGTATGTCGTACCGTTAAGCAAGATTGGGCAATGGCTGATGTGTTTATTACATTATTAACGGCTAAAGGTCAGGAATACGATAAAGAAAAAGGCAAAGAAGTTGGTGCGGATTTGTATGTGACTAAGCCATTTAATCCTGATGAGATTATGGCGTTAGCGGTAAACGTGTTGGAAATTGAATTGGATTAATTAAACTATGTTATTTAGCGTTAAATAACAGTGTTAAATACCAATCATAATTAAACTGTGTTATTTAAAGCAATGGCTAGTGATTATTACGATGTTATTATCGTCTAATAACCGCCAAAAAATCGAATCTATATCCTTTAATAGATTGATTTTATTTAATAGTTATAGGTTTTTTATAATATTTGCTTTATTTTTGTGATGATAAAAAAACAGTGTTAAATCACGCATCAATATCTTTGTGATAGTTGTAGGGTACGCTGTGCGTACCTTTTTATTGGTTATTCTTAAAGTAGGGACAGGGCATTTAGAGCGCAGGACGCCGTAAATATAGCCCTGTAGGCTTGGCGGCAGCATCCCTGCTGCCAACACCTGCGCCCTAAACGCCCTGTTCCGTGTGGTATTGTCCCGCCTCAAATGCATAGTCGTTATTTATTAAAGGTACGCACAGCGTACCCTACCTAAAAGCCGAATGTGACCATTTAAAGTATGCACACGATAAAATCTATAAAATAGTTTATATTTCAGTATCTTAGGTTTTTATCGTGCCAGGATATTGATTAAGTTCTTTTGAGACATATTGGCATGGTTATCGCTTATATAAGCGGTGTTAACGACGAGACGCATAAATCTTGTTAACGATAGATAACTATTAAATGTCCACAGGAGGACTTGATGAATAAATTAGTATTATTTTCAGCGATTACATTGGCATCTGTTGCTGCTCAAAGCGCTTTTGCGCATACCGGTATTCGTGATGTTGTAACCGAAGGCAAAGTATCTTACAACGCATTTAACTTATCGCATGGCTGCAATGGTAACGGCGATTCTGCATCTGAAACCAGTAAAAACATTATTGCCATTTCAGCATTATTTCCTAATGCTGCTGATCCTACTATGGCGGTTGTTACTAAATTGAATTCATCAACAGGTGCGGTTGAAGGCACTTTAGCGGATTTATCGAATGATATTGAAGGTGTGACATCCGGTGTAGGCTTTGTTAACTTAGGTTTAAATACTGTACAACCTAACGTATTTCCTAACTTTGTTCCGCGTATCGACAGCAAAACCTTAGTAGGCGCGCATTCTACGCCACTAAAAAGAGGTTTCTTCGCGCATAATGGTAAACCTTATGAGTCAGCACCGATCTGGCAAGAAGTGACTAGCTCAGGTGCGTTTGCTCCATTTAGCGTAGGCCCTATTTCGTTCAAAGCGACATCTTGCGCAACAGCGTTAAAAGTGCGTATTGCGGAAGTGAATTATTGCAACAAAGGCATTCGTAACTATAAAGATCCTGCGCGTGCTGACGTTTGGATTGGTCACATGACGACTAAATTCAATGATTCGTTGGTGATGCCATACTCACAAGCGGATCTGGATGCTGGTAAAGCCTATTGGCCGACGATGACAGTTAACCGCGATTTAACGGCTAAACCATTGCCTGAGTCATGCGGTACTGGCTATACCTTAGCGATTGAACCGGCTGATGCTGATATCGATGCCAATTTGCCAATTCCAGTCGGTCAAATGCCGGACGCATTACCGGCTTATTATTGGCCAACGACTAAAAAATAACGGTTTTTAGTCCGTTTTTATGGGTTAAACGCCATCTAGCTATGAACTATCATGGTGAGATGGCGTTTTTATTTGAGGAGTTTATGCTTAAGATATTGATAAACGGAGTCGTAGCGTGCGTGTTATGTCAATGTCTTATGTGTTTTGCGCAACCTGTTTTACCAACGCATGATTATCAATTGACTGCAAAATCTCAACCTATTGCTAAGGTGTTGACAGATGCAGCCAAAATAGCCCAGGTGACTATTCATTATTTAGGTTCTGAGAATAATGAGATAAGCGTGTCTTGCCATGCGACTAGCGTTCAGCGTTTCTTGCAATGTGTGTTAAAACCCGGTGCAAATAGTGTTTTTCGCTATGGTTTATTTGAACAAAGTTTAGTTTTGTCAGAGGTCTGGGTTTATTCTGTTGGCTCAGGTTCTTTCTCGGCGCTTGATGAGCAGGTGACCCCGCATGATGATAACGCTGCGCAATTAGTCGATGCTGCGTTGTCAGCTGAACATGTCATGTTGCGCGAGTCGGCTATGGCTGAATTAGCGGATTCGGATATATTGGAGCAAAGCCGTAAGACACAGGTGCTACTAGTAGGTTTGTCTGATAAAAGCAGCAGTGTTCGAGCACAAGCTTTGGCGGGGCTAGTCAAACAGCCTGGTTATGATACTGATAGTGAATTAAATGCTGCTTTGTCGGATAAGGCTGTTGATGTTAGGTTGATGGCGGTTGATCAAGCGAGCACTAACCGTGCGTTATTGCAAAAAGCTTTGCAAGATACTGATGCTACCGTGCGTCAATACGCGGCGTATAAACTTAGTGAGCTAGTGCAGTCGTCTAATTAAGCTGTTTTTACTTTACTCGGCCATACTCGGTTTACGTCCTCACGCCGTACCTTTTCACTTTATTACTATTTGGTTATGAATACAGACAATAAATACCTGCTGCTATGGTCAGCAATCTTTTCCCTGGCAATGAGCGAGTTAGCGACGGCTCATGATATATCGGGTTCGTTAGGTAATTCATCTTCATCGATTGATCAGTATCAAATTCATTGTTTCGACGATAATACTGGGCCAAATGCTAGGCTTGAGATTTCTGTGCAAGATAATTCGCCTAAAGTCGCTGCTAAAGTGAGTTTACAAGTGGCTGTTAACAATACTGCGTTTAATACGACCGATGCAGTTGATGGGGATGCGAGCTTCAGTCCTGAATTAAGTGTTAAAGGCGACGCCGATGAATATTATTATGTGACAGTTGATAAAACGGCGGCGGGCGAGGAAAACTATCTTATTGAGTATCATTGTATGACTAGCGATAACCAGCATACAGGCACTGATATTTTTCAACTAACTGATCAATAAACAGTTTACGAGTGGAATGATTATGAGCAATCAAAAAATTAATGTTAGCGGGTTGGTTTTTATTTTACTGTTGCTGCCAGTTGCTATGGGTCATGCAGCTAGTAAAAAAGGTTCGTTAGGAACCAGTAGCAGCGCAACGGATTACTATCGCGTGACATGCTCAACGAATGCCAACGGCGCAACGAGTAGTTTAAACGTCAAAATTATTGATTTAGCGCCAGTCGCTTCCCCGATGTTGAGCGTGCAAGTGATTAAAGGCATTAAGGCGAAAAATACTACCGATGCTAAAGATGGCGATACTAAATCCAGCCCGGCTGCGATTGTACAAGGTGGCGATGGTGTTTATGAGGTTAGAGTAAATAAAACCGAAAGCGGTGCCGAGTTGTATGCGTTAAGTTACAGTTGTATAAATAGTGCAGGCAAAGCTACAGGCGTGTCGATTGCGACTGTACAAAATCAGTGATTTTTGCATGTTTGACGTTTATAGGAGCATTCGTTATGAAGCTTGTTGATAGTCGCGTCTTAGTGGTATTTGCTATTGCCCATAGTGCTATGAGTATAGAGGCTGATGCTCATGAGGTGGCGGGTTTTATAGGAAAATCAGCGCTTGCAGTCGATTTATATCAAGTGCGCTGCTTTGATGACGGTACAGGAGCAACCGATTATTTGGCTGTGGAAATTAGCGACCAGGCGCCGGTAAAGCCGTCATTGCTAAGCGTACAAGTATCAAAAGACGATCAAGTACGAAATATTACCGATTTAGTGGATGGCGATGAGGCGTTTAGTCGCCCGGTTAAACTTAAAGGCGGTAATGGTGATTATGTGTTATCGGTGGATAAAACCGGTGCTTATGAAGAGGTGTATAACCTAGAAGTTCATTGTGTTACTGCGACAGGCGCTCATACTGGAACTACAGAGCCTGTGCTGTTACAAGATCAATAATGGCGTAAGCATCCAAAGAGATGCTAACAACTGCTTTTTTCACGCTATCTATAATAATAACTATGAAGTCAGTTTTTTTTCGTTGTTTGTTTTTTGCTCTGCTCAGTGCGTTTTTATCGTCCAGTTGGGCTATTGAGCAGGCACAAGCTATTCCTGATTGTAAATTAACCACGTTTGGCACCAGCGATTCGTTTAATTTAAAACAATACCAAGGTAAAGTGGTTTATGTTGATTTTTGGGCGTCTTGGTGTGGGCCTTGTGCTAAGTCGTTTCCGTTTTTAAATAACTTAAATAAAGCTTATAAGGAGCAAGGTTTAACGATCATCGGTGTTAATTTAGATGAAAACACTCATGACGCTGATGATTTTTTAACTAAAGTTCCTCCAGAATTCAGCATTGCTAGCGATGGTCAAAACCAGCAATGCGCACAGGATTTTGGCGTTAAAGCCATGCCCTCTTCATACATCATTGACCGTAAAGGTGTAGTGCGTCATATACATTTAGGGTTTAAGCCAGGCGAAACCGATGAGATAATTGCGTTAGTCAAATCTTTATTAGCCGAACCTTAGTGGAGTGTGCGTGTTAAAAAATCCATTGCTTGCCGGGATGGTGGTCTTTTCTTATTTATCCTTATCTGCGTGTCAAGCCGTAACACCGTGGCAACGCGGTATTCTGGCTAAGCCGTCTATGGCGTTAGAGCCTCATCCTGCTCAAAGTGCGTTTAGAGAACATGCTTATGGCAGCCGTGAAGCGGCTGCCGGTGGTTCGGCAGCAAAAGGTGGTGGTTGTGGTTGCTATTAAGGATTGCAAAAAAAAGCGATTGTTACGCCGTGCGTCTAGCTCTACGGTAACACAGGCGCTAACGCTTGCAGCGATGGCATTGCCAGGTTTGTTATTACAGCCCGATGTTACGCAGGCAGATGATGAGGTGGGGTTTCAATACGGTCATTATCAAGAGAGTAGGCGTCAATTATATACCGTCCCTAATAATGCGAATCCTATCGAAGCGGAAAGCTTATTAGGCCACGCTAGAATTAGTTTAACGGATAGAATTAAATTCGCGTTTAACTATGTACAAGACACCTGGTCGGGCGCAACACCTGTGACGACGTCTCCTTTAGTCAATAGAGGGAATCGCTCGGTGCGAGCAGCGACGTCTACCGGTCGTATCGTAACCGTTGGTGCTTCACCGTATATGACGGGGCAAATAAAACTGGATAAAAATTTTACGCCTCTGCGCTACGGCGATAATGGCGGCCCACTCATTGGCCCTGATGAGCGCGTCGTACATGTATTATCGACCGCTTCACCCGAAACGCGTAAACAAGGCGATTTTAAACTCGGTTATGAGTGGGATGAGAGTGCGTTAGATATAGGCGGTGGGCTTTCTGTAGAAAATGACTATGAATCGCATTTTGGCAATGTGAATACGCGTTGGGATTTTAACCAAAAGCTTACCACATTGAATATCGGTGCGAGCTATACTGACAGCGCTACCGCCGCTATTATTGACCACGACGCGAGTCCTTATATTACCAATATTGCGTTAGCATCGTTAATTGACATGCCTTATGCCGACCAAATTGAGCAGCAAGGGGCTATGCGGATTTTGCACGGCGATAGAAGCGATTGGTCGGTGAATTTAGGTTTGTCGCAGGTCTTAACTAAGTCATCGTTGTTTGAAACCAGCTTTGGTTTTACCCATAGCAGCGGTTATTTAGAAAATCCTTATAAGGTCACGACGATAGTGTTTGTTGACCCTAAGCAAACCAGCGCGCAATTAACGGGTAATGTTAAAGCAATGTTAGAGCAGCGCCCGGATGAGCGTAATCAATTTAACTTTAGCACGCGTTTTGTTCAGCATATTAGCCCGCTCGATGCCGCGTTGCATCTGGGTTACCGGTATTATCATGACGATTGGGATATTAATGCTCATACGTTTGATGCTGAGTGGGTTCAACCTTGGGGACATTCTTGGACGATTACGCCGCGCATACGCTATTACTCACAAACCGCCGCTAATTTTTACTCGCCCTATTTGCTGTCTAAACAAGCTTATTCGACATCATTATTTGATGAAACAACAGGACGGGTGACAACGACTTATTTTGACAAAAATCTGTTACCGGCTAACTTCTCTAGCGATCAGCGCTTGTCGGGTTATGGTGCTTTAAGCGGCGGTGTGACTGTAGTAAAACAATTATCTAAAGCGATTAGCCTAGAAGCCGGCTTTGAGTACTATATCCATGCAGGTTCGTTAAAATTAGACGGTAGTGGCGAAGGGAGTTATAGCGACTTTAATGCGTTTATGGCGAATGCTGAATTAAATGTTAATTTATCAGCGTTAGATCAGCCATTGCCTGATTCAGGGCATGAGCACCATCATCATGGTGCACATCATCAGCATCATGCGGTGAGTCCAGCAGGTGTTATGTTTGATCACATGATGAACGAGCCGGGCGCGTATATGTTGGGTTATCGCTATATGTATAGCCGACAAGCGGGTGATATGTTGCATGGTGACCGTGCAGTTAACGACTTAGCAATTGTGAACAACGGTTGCTCTAAGGGCGCTTATCGCTGCCGGTTAACGCCGACCTATATGGACATGCACATGCACATGTTAGACATTATGTATGCGCCGACAGACTGGTTGAATCTGATGCTAATGCCACAATTTATGGATATGGCAATGAATTTACGTCAGTTAGACGGCGCGCCTGAAGCCCCTGCAGGCGCCCATGTCCATAGTGGCACAGGCCATGCCACAGGCGGCATAGGCGATACCGGATTGTATGCGCTGGTTAAATTATTTGATAGACCTATGCATCACTTACATGTCACCTTTGGCTTAAGTGCGCCAACAGGCGATGTTGACATTAAGCTAAGACGTACCCACAAGCAAGATGAAGGTTATATCCATTACGGGATGCAATTAGGTAGCGGTACTTGGGATTTTAAACCTAGTTTAACGTATACAGGCCATCTTGATGCGTGGTCATGGGGTGCACAAGCTAATGCAACAGTGCGCATGGAAGATAATAACGATTCAGGTTTTGCGTTTGGCGATATTTTTCAAGCCACATGGTGGGGTGGTTATCAATTGAATCGTTGGCTAAGTACGTCGCTACGCGGGTCTTATACCGAGCAAGGCGCGGTGAGCGGCCAATTTTATCCCGTCGTCGGTGTGGTTGATAACAAGTTTGTTAGCGATGTTAATCCTAAGGCCGGTCCTATGGATTATCCTAGCAGTTATGGCGGGCGGTTTTGGGATTTAGGGCTTGGTTTAAACGTTACCATTCCTGACGGGCAATTTGCTGGTAATCGCTTTGCGGTGGAATGGTTGCAGCCGGTGAGCACTGAGCTCAACGGTTATCAACTGGATAGAGAAGGTGGTTTATCAGCGACATGGTATTTAGCGTTTTAACGGTTTATGCAGTATTTTCATTATACGTTTAAAGCAATGGGTACGCCTTGCGAGATTCAATTATTTGCCAAAACTGAAGCCAAGGCAAAGCGAGGTGCTGAACGAGTGATTGCTGATGTCAAGCGTTTAGAGCAGCGTTATTCGCGTTATCGCGCGGATAGTTTTTTGTCAAAAATTAATCGGGTAGCGGCGAATAGCGGTAAGCTGAAAGTGGATGCTGAAACAGCGGCGTTATTAAATTATGCCCAAACCTGTTACGAACAAAGTGATGGCATGTTTGATATTAGCTCAGGTTTACTGCGTAACGCGTGGCGTTTTGACCAAAATCGCTTACCTGAGGCTGAACTTATTGAGCAGTTATTAGCTAGAATTGGTTGGCATAAACTGCATTGGCAAGAGCCGGTTTTGGAATTTTTAATCCCAGGCATGGAATTAGATTTTGGCGGTATTGTTAAAGAATATGCTGTTGATAGAGCCGTTAATATTTGCTGGCAGGCAGATATTCACCATGGTGTCATTAACTTAGGTGGCGATATTAGGCTAATAGGACCTAGGCCAGATACCGGTGCTTGGCATATCGGTATTAAGCACCCTAGAGCTGATGGTGTGTTACAGTCTATTGCGCTTGCGACAGGTGCTTTGGCCAGCAGTGGCGATTACGAGCGCTGTATTACGATTAATAATCAGCGCTATGGTCATGTGTTAAACCCTAAAACCGGCTGGCCTGTGCAATATCTGGCATCGGTTAGCGTAGTTGCTGATTTATGCGTTGTAGCAGGGAGCGCATCTACCATCGCTATGCTAAAAGAAGAGCAAGGGCCTGCATGGCTTAATTCGCTAGGTTTGAAACATAGCTGGGTGACTGTGCAAGGTGAATATGGCGGGAATTTGCCGTTTGCATAGTCGTGGGGTTAAACGTTAAGGCTGTCAACGTAAAGCGGGACAGGGTATTCAGGATGCAGGTGTTGGCAGCAGGGATGCTGCCGCCAAGCCTACAGGGATGTATTCACGGCGTCCTCGGCAACTGCTCCTGCGTTGCCCTACTACACGCCATCCCTGGCGTTATG
>NZ_LAJX01000116.1 GCF_000963695.1 Methylocucumis oryzae | reverse complement strand
TTAAGTAGGGCCAGGACATTCAGAGCGCATAACGCCAGGGATGGCGTGTAGTAGGGCAACGCAGGAGCAGTTGCCGAGGACGCCGTAAATACATCCCTGTAGGCTTGGCGGCAGCATCCCTGCTGCCAACACCTGCTCTCTAAACGTCCTGTCCCTACTTGGCATTGTTCCGCCTAAAAGGCCAATACACACTTATTAACAACAACGCAGCCGCTAAGGCATAGCCAGAGCGAATATCGACATTCGCCGGGATGAACTGGGCTAATTCTGGGTTAAACAACGCCTGTCTTAAGCTATCGCTATCCTCTAAGCGCTGATAGGCTAAGCCGCTCTGTTCGGCTAAGCTTTGTAAATAATCTTGTTTTAATGACGTTAAATGCTCGTTGCCAACCACCGCCTCATTGCCAAACGGTGCGTTTCTGGCATTATAACCAGCGATTTTTTCAGGATTTAAATCAGACTCACCAAAGGTCGAACGATGCGGCACATCCTCGGCTTGATACACGCCTTGACGTTGGCCTTGAGCATTAAATTTAGGAATTGCCGTTAACGCTAAGTCACCTACCCCTAAGATGACACCTTTTCTCTTACCTTTAAGCGCGGAAAAATCAGCTTGATAACGCGGGTTTAACGGCGGCGCTTCATGACCATCGGTAATAAAAATCACTTGGCTAGTCGGTAACACAGTCATTGCATGATGCAGACCGCTAGCAATTCGGCTATCTGCCGCCCAAGCCATGCGCCAATCCAAGCTAGCCAACGTAGCGATAAGCTCGTTATAGCCTTGGCACACTTCAATAGGCTGAAATAATAACGTCGTGCGCCGCTCAGTAAACACGCCTAGACCTACGCGTGATTGACAAGGTAATTCTTTTAATACGGCCTGCAGTTGGTGTTTAACAAACGTTAAGCGGCTTACCGGCTGTTTGTCCTCACTATAATCTTCCGCATTCATACTGCGGGTTATATCGATAATAAACGTATAATCGTATACGGCTTGTGGTTGTCGTAGCGTCGGCTTGATGAAGCCTGCGACAAGCAAACACCAGGCGAATAGCAACGCATAAAAGCGATAATCCCTATAACAATAAATCCTACGCACTAGGGTAAACCTCTAGGAAAACCCGGCACCGTGGTCCATAACGGCGCTTTTTTATTCGGTGGATTCTCATCATCGCCGCTATTGATTTTGTCCATTTCAGGCAATAAGCGCATAGCGACTTCTAAATTGTATTTAGCATCCCAATAGTGGCTGTCTATGCTCAACGCTTGTCTATACGCTTGTTTAGCGAGTGCGACTAAAGGCATAGCATCATTAATGCTCATCGTTTCGGCTTTGGCCACAGCTTGTTCTAAATAGATATTGCCTAAATTATAGCGTAGCAACACTTGCAATCTAGGCTCAGTAAAGCCGCTCGTTAAGCTCAATGCTGCCAACGCATCGTCATAGCGCTTATGTTGTTTTAAAAACAACGCCCTAGCTAGTAACACTTCAGGTTTTGCCTGACGTAAATTACCGATGGCAGGCTCTAAACCTTTAGCATAATCATTTATCAACGCATTGGTTTCGGCATTTCGCATGATGTCTAATGCCTGCCAGCCCCATACACTAGCACTTATCCCCAATACTAAGTAAGCCAACCCACGTTTATACGCTGTTCTCATCGCGCCACTCCATGAACTTTGCTAGCAATAACAAACTGATACAGCTCAGTGCCACGCCATAGCAGATACCAGATAAATCGTGTTTGGGTCGTTGTTCTTGATAATACAACGGTGTTTGCTCTAGCTTATCAATATCCGCTATTGCCTGCCGCATCGCATCAGGGGTTTCAGCTTGATAGGCTTTATAAGGAATATTTAAACTTTGGAAAAATAAATGTAAATGCCGCTCTGGCATCACTTGCGCGTTATCGTCGCGTTTGTCGCTAGGTAAATCAAAAATACCTGGGCTATTAGAGCTTCGTAAGAACAACCAGTACAAAACGTACTTGTTGTTGTTTGAAATACTGTCTTAACGCTAATTCGCTGCTCGCATCAATCGCCGCCGCACCATCGGAAACCAATAACACCATACGCGAACCGGTTAAGTCCGGCTTATCAAATAAACTTAACGCCATGCTTAACCCTTTACTCACATGGGTATACGCCAGTGCAGGCAAGGTGGTGGCGTCGATAGCGGCCTGTAACGCTTGTTTATTATCGGTTAGCGGTAAAACAAATAACGGCGATGTGCTGTATTCGACAATGCCTAATAAATCATGCGGGCGTTCATTGATAAACGATTTTAATAATCGACGCGCAGCAGCGGCTTTTGACTCTTGTCCACCATCAGGTAAGCTGCCTGCAAAACTGTTATCCATACTATTGCTACGATCTAGCAATAACACAATATTGGCACCCAACCCAATGCGTTCTAACACTTGTCCAGTCGTATGTAAGCCGGCTAAGCCCAAAACCAACGTGAATAGAGCGGTAGCACCCAGAAACTTAAGGATAACCGTAACGCTAATCGCCCCTGCATCAGCCGGAATTAAGCCTAACCATGCATAGCGACTAGTCTTAGCCCCGATAAGCCCTAGCGGCAGTAATACAAAAGCTAGCGCAAGCAACCACGCTGGCTGGTTAAACGCGAATGTCATGCCTCACCTTGCTCTATGCGCGCGCATTGCAGGCATAACTGTTGTAAGCGAGTCACAACTTCATGCCCAGTTAAGGTACTCGTGCCAAAAAAGTAGCGATTCGATAAATCAAAAAACTCTGCTAGGTCTGTCTTTAACTTTTGATATTCCGCATGTTGATAGAAAAACTCGGCTAATTGAGCTTGAAATAACGGCTGCCCATAAATTTGATTAAGCGCGCCATGAACCAGCGCAAACCCCTCATCTAACTGCTTATCGGTCAAGCGCAGCAAGCGCTGATAAGCCGGTTTGAATACACGCTTTTGGTTAAATCTAGCCAAATAACCATAGCTGCTCATTAAATAACCACCGCTGAGCAACATCATAAAAAATGCAATTAACGCATTTGTCCATGCTGCGTCGCTGGAAAGTAATGGCACTAACGCATCAGGCCGCATGTATTCGCCGGTCTCGTCTTTTCTAACCGCTAATTCGCGTAACGGCGAAAGGGTAAACGACCAGGCAGGCACGGCTTGTTCGGCGTGATGTTGACCTTGCTGTAACACCACATTAAACGCCGGTATCGTCAGCATTTTTACTTCCAGCGGCGCATAAAACACTTGATACGTTAAATCTATGCGATAACGTGTATGTCCACCACCAATAGATTCCTCATGTGCATTCAACGCATTTAATTGTAGCCAGCGATTAAGCTGGCCAGGCTTAGGTAAACTGTTTTTATCGAGTTTAACGCCATTATCCGTTGTAATAAGCACTTGATGACGTAAGGTATCGCCGAGTACATAACCAAACGGTCTAGGCGTTAATAACCGTACCTGACTCGTTACGCTATCACTACAAGCCGTCAGACAACACAGCAATAAAATAACCCACGCTCTCATAGTGGCTGCCGTTGTAAAAAATATTCTGTGATGTATTCCGGTTTAAACCTATTTTGCAAAAATAACGCTTCTGCGCCAAAACCGCTAAAAAAGCGTCGAACATGCTCACGTCTAACCTGCATAGCGTTGCGTAATTTTTTATTAAAACCTGGATATAACAAAAGCGTTTTCTGTTGCTGAGTTTCTCGGTCTTGTACATGCCAAAGTCCCCAATCAGGTAAACCTTCATAGTCTGCAGAACGAGACAATGCCAACGGTACGACATCGTGTTGTGGTAGTAACGCTAATAACGGTTTCAATTCGTCTAATGCAAAATAAAAATCTGATAATAAAAAAATCAGTGCCGGACGTTTTAGGTAAAAAAGGCAGTAGTGCTAACCAATTCGGCGTTTGCTTAGCCCAGTTAATAGCTTCACGGCGAAATAACTCGTCAATAAGTCCTATTTGCTTAGTTTTGACTAGCCTAAGTGAAGGCTCTTCACCCTGCCCTACACCGTAGAAACTAAAGGTATCGCCATAAGCCAACGCGGATTCAGCGAGTGTGTGGCAAAACGCGGTAATGAAAGCTTGCTGAGGTTGCATAGATGCGGATAAATCGACGATTAACACCACATCGATAAGCCGGTTTTGTTCACTGATGCGTACTTGATACTGCTCAAACATATCCAATACGCTAGCCCGTAAATCTATGCGTCTTGGGTCAGGATAAGCCATTAGCGGTTGATGGTGCTTAAACAATAAACCATCGCCTTGGGCACGACTTTTGTGCGCCCCTGGGTAAATAGCGCGGCTATGACCGGCAAAGCGGTATTGAATTAACGACATAGCGTTATTGTTGGCCTAATAAAATAGCAATTAATAGCGTAGCCACTAAGCCTTGTGTCGGCCATAAGTACCGACCAGGCAACTGAATGAGCCAATCAAAAACACGGTTATCGTGAGTTTCCGTGGCCTGAGCTAATAAACCTAAGCCATACGCTAAGCCTGCTACAGATAGCAAGACTACGATGCGTGGACTGTCTAGTAACAATGTTTGCCATAACGTAACATAACCGGTATCGGCAATGCCAAATAAGATTTGCGGGGTTAAAATACCTAACGCAATAGCCGCTAAGGCAAAAGTCAACGTAATAACATGATGGGTTATGGCTCGACAATAACTCGCGATACCTTGCCAATGACCATAACGACTTGCGCCATACCAGACCGGTATGGTCACGCATAGCCCTAATAGACCGATAATAGTGAGCAATTCCAAAAACCTAGGCTTATCGCTTCGTTAATAGCCCCTACATAATACGCCGCATAAGGCTCTGGTTCTTGTTTATCCAAAATTTCAGCGATTACGACTAATAACACACCTAAGCCTATATAGCTTAAACAGGCTTGGCGTAAGCGTGTTTGGTCGATTAATTGGGTAAAGTCTTTAAGGTTCATAACATCATCAGCGTTTAGATTATTGTTGTTATTTCGGTGACGAAAAGTAAATGTAGGTTGGTTTGCGATATTCTTTTAACTCAATGGCAGGGAGCCTCTAAGGCGCCGCAATATGTTTTAAAATTCCAGCCATTAGCTCATTTTTTACTAATTCTTGTTTATAGGCATATCGAGCCGTTAAAAATATGCGGTGTGCAACGGTCACGTTAAAAACAGCTTGCACATCTTCAGGCAAGACAAAGTCACGACCTACCAACCAAGCTTGGGTCTTCGCCGCCCGGATTAAAAAGCTCATACCACGCGGGCTTGCGCCTGCTTGAATCAATTGCTCCATCACCACATCGCTTAACTGTATGCCAAAAACGTTGAGGGTTATGCGTGGCTTGCCATAAGTGCAATGCATACGTGCGCAAACTATCTGAGCTATACAAATGACCTTGAATAGCCTCGGCTATATCATTCAAGCGGTCATACGCCAGACCTGCGTTTGGCATACTGGCGACTAATCGGTCGCTGTCGTGATAACGCGTATTAAACATTAGCTCGGTTAATACATCAGTTTGTGTCGGCACCTGAATGCCAATCTCAAACATAAACCTATCTTTCGCAGCGGCCGGTAATTCAAACGTTTCCTCGCGCTCGACTTGGTTTCTGTCAGCAAACACCAATAAATGCGGTAAGTCATACACTTGGTTAAACGCTTGCACACTACGCTCAGCCATCGCCCGTAATAGCACCGCATGGACTTGCGGCCTAGCGCGATTAATTTCATTGAAAAAAAACGTAGTTAAGCGTTCGCGTTGCTTAAGTAAAGGACCGGCATCGACGCGCGGCTTACCGTTCTGGTCTAAATACGTGTAATAAAGTAAGTCGGCAGGTAATAAATCGATAGCACCTTCTATACGTTGATAATCGCCACCTAAACCTTGCGCAACGGCTTTTAACAACGTGGTTTTACCGACACCAACAGGGCCTTCTAGCAGCACATGCCCCCGCGCAAATACGGCAAGAATGATATAGCGAATCGCTTGAGCTTGACCTACGATGATTTGATTGAGTTGATGTTCAAAGCGCAAAGCGGCATCGCGCCAATCGCTTAAGCTTGAGTCGATCATAACTGAGATTCTTAATTGAAAAAAACCACCGCTAGCAAATCCACTAGCGGTGTACCCGGCATTAACAAGGGGGCGTTTATGCCGTACAAGGTTGATGTTTATTGAATCTCTTCGACATCATAAACAAACTTGCCTGTTTTATTGAAATGTTGCCAGCGTTTTTCATTGCGGGCTTCCATTTCTTTAATAGACTGAGCTTGTTTATTTAACTCGTTCACGTCGTGTTTAGGATCATATTTACTGCCAGCGACTTTATCTGGGAATCCAGGTTTTGGCTCCCAGCACACCCCCGCTTCTTTACAATGTGTGCCATCATAGGCAAACACTGACATAGGCAACACTAACGCTGCTATTAAGATAAATGATTTCATAGCTCTCTCCTGTTATTGTTATTGGGTTAACCACTTGGCTTTTTTCGGATCACCTTGATAGATGTCACGGATAAACGCCATGATGTGCAACATTTCATCCGTCGTAAAATTCACATATTGCGGGCCCATCATGCCGTTAGCTCCGCCAAACAACAGCTCAAATAAGCCTTGATCGGTGGCATTTCTAGGATACGTCCAATAATCGTCAGCGAGTCCAGGCCCTAATTTACCCTCAGCCTCGTGACCATGACAGCCTGAACACCCCGTCATATATAAACTTTTACCTTTTTCTATAGCTTCTTTGTTACCGTTATAAGGATTTTTTACCCGTTTGTAAAAAATTGCTTAAATACCTCGGTGTTACCACCTTTTTTAGCAAAGCTTAAATCCAGCGCTTCGCCAGTAATCGCATGATGTAAGCTAATATCGGCTTGCGCAGGAACCGTGCATAATGCCGCTAACACAGCGATAGTTATCATTGTAAATTTCATAATCTTCCTAATGCTTATCTGCTACAGCAACAGTGTCGTCAGAAAGTAAAGGCATACCTTCAGCGGCTAAAATAGTCTTTATATCTTGTTGCTTAGATTGAATGACGTGATTGATTTGTGCCAGTAACGCGTTATCACCTTTACGCACACCGATTGAAGAACTGTAATGATGTCCCACTTTCATACCATCGGCACGCGTGTTGTTATCGGGAATAACCGTCATGGCTAAGGGCGTTGCCGCCGCTTTAACATAACGCGCTGCCGCAGGCCCCCATAACACAGCAACCTCAGCATGACCTGAAGCGACTTCGTTAACTAATTTTTCGTTGTCATATTTCACATATTGATTGCGCTTAGATTTAAAGCCCACCAATTCTTGTGAGTAATTAAACATATCGTTATAACGACCAATCGCTCTTAACATCACTTCAGCCGGTGAACCCGGTACAAATGCAATACGTTGCGCTTGCTTTAATACTGGGCTATCCCACGTCTGTACCTCGGTTTTTTGTTTCTGGGTAATAAACACATAGCCAGAGCGGTAATAAGGCATGCTGGTTGATACTCTTGGGTCTCCGGTATCGACACCCATGACCACATCGCACAACCCTTTATCTAACGTATCGCGAATGAAATAACGCGGATCAGTCCAATACACATACTGGACTTTTTTTATTAAGTGCCTGACCTAATAATGACGCGAGCTTGTTTTCAAACCCCTCACCTTTATTATTGGAATAAGGCATTTCATCTTCAGCAGCGCAAACTTTAAGCGTGTCTGCATCGGCACTGACCTTTGTTGCAGACAACACCGCTAAACAACTTAAAACAATACTTAATTTTTTCATAGACTTCGGATATGACTCGAGGAATGGCTGGGGTATCACTACCCCAACCTACTGTTCTATAGCGAGAACACCATAACGCCGCCGCCCATTTGCGTGTAATGCGCTAACTCTTTAAACGCACCTACCGCACCTAAGCCTGCCGTCGGGTCTTTTAAGTCAAAAACTAAGCCCACACCTGGCCAGCCACCAACGCCGTAATAAATCGCCAAGTACTGTTTGCCATTATGTAAATACGTGATGGGATGGCCAATGACGCCTGAAGGCAATTTAAAACTTCCACAACTCTTCACCGGTTTTAGAGTTTAACGCTTTGATATAACCATCTAGCGTACCGTAAAACACTAAATCACCTGCCGTTGCCATCGTACCGCCCCAAACGGCGAATTTTTCTTTAACTTCCCATTCAAATTCGCCGGTAACGGAATTCATCGCCTTAACTTGACCTAAAGTGCCTTTAGGACCTGGGTACATGTTTAATGTCGCACCTACGAAGAATTGGCCTGCACGATACGGCAACATGAACGGTTCCCAATCCATACAGATATGGTTAATACCCATAAAGAATAATTTTTTGTTCGGATCGTAAGACTCTATGCCTTGGTTGTGATAACCCATCGCTGATGGACAAATACCTTTGGCTTCATGATCCATGTGCGTTGAATATTCAGGATCGCGCACCGGTAAACCGGTTTTTAAATCGACTTTTTTCACCCAGTTAACGGTATCATCGATTTTAAACGCATTGACTAAATCGCCGTTTTCGCGGTTTAGCGTGTAAACAATACCGTTACGGTCTGGATGAGTTAACAATTTAGTTTTCTTGCCATCAACCATTTGCTCAGATAAGCCCATGTAGTTGACACCGGCGTAATCCCATTCATCATGAGGCGTTTTTTTGATAGCCGAATTTTGCTTCGCCCGTATTAACATCACGACCCCAAATGGTCATCGTCCATTTGTTATCGCCCGGACGCATGGTTTCATTCCACGGCGCAGGGTTGCCTGAACCGTAATACAACATTTCTAAATCGCTATCATACGCATACCAACCCCAGTTGGTGCCGCCACCGATTTTCCATGCATCGCCTTCCCAGGTTTTTAAACCTAAGCCGAATTGACCGTAATGCGGATTGGCGCTGTTAAAGTTTTTTGCCAATTTAATATCTTCATCAGGACCGGTTGCATAGACTCGCCATTGTTGCTTGCCATCTTTAATGCTATACGCCGTCGCATAGCCGCGCACGCCAAGCTCAGCACCGGAGCTACCGACAATGACTTTATCTTTAACAACAAACGGTGCAATCGTTAAGGTCGAACCCATCGCAATATCAGAGTTCTCCATTTTCCATAACATCTCACCCGTTTTCGCATTGAGCGCGACCAGATGACCATCTAACTGGTTTAAGAAAATCGTCGCCGGATAATCTTTACCTTCTGGCGCATACGCTAAACCACGGTTAACAACGTCACAACAGGCAACAGCTCTAGCCGCCGGATTTTGTTTAGGTTTAAACTCCCATAAAATCTTATCTGGCTCGTTTAAATCAATGGCAAAAATATTATTCGGATACGGCGTATGGACATACATAATGCCATCGACCACTAGCGGCCCGCCTTCATGGCCGTTTAACACCCCTGTCGAAAACGACCATGCGACTTTTAAATTTTTAACATTAGTAATATTAATGTCGTACAACTCGCTAAAATGCGTCGCGCTATAATCCTTAGTCTGCATGACCCAGTTAGTATTTTGGCGTGAGAGTCGCTCCAGTTCTTTATTCGCCTCAGCAGGTTGCACCAGCGCCAGCAAAACACCCGCCGCTAATAGCGTGCGTCCGGCGTTAGGGGCAAATTTAAAAATCGGCATAATTCCTCCAGTGTTGGATGTTTTTATTGTTAAGGTCTAGCCAGGCGCCACTATCGGCTCGCTTGATCAACGTAAGGGGGATGAGCGCCCGGCTATGGAGCATTATGGTAAGTGAGTTACTGCAGCGGCTGTTAAGGAATAAGCCTTAAACGCTGTGGGAAAAAGTGCGGGATTTACCTAGGAAAAAGTTCCGAATCTCGACAAAAGTGAATTTCTCCCGTGGCTAAGTCGGCTAAATCACGGCATCATGGTTTTTTACCCGTACTGGAAACGCCATGCCTGAAAAAATTAATGTGTTATTAGTCGATGACCATGCTGTGGTTAGAACTGGGTATAAAGCGTATTTAGCATTAGCCGACAATATTGGCCTTATTTATGAAGCAGATAGAGGTGAAACCGCTTGCCAACTATACAGCCAACAGCAACCGGATTTGGTGATTTTAGACTTATCGATGCCGGGCATTGGCGGCTATGAAACCATACGACGTATTATTGCCCGCGATGCTCACGCCAGAATTTTAGTGTTTAGCATTCATTGCGATTTGGTCTATGTGACGCGTGCTTTAAAAGCCGGAGCCAAAGGCTATATCACCAAAAGCAGTATGCCAGAAACACTCATTGCCGCCGTCAGTAAAATCATCCAAGGCGGTACGTTTGTCGAACCAGAAATCGCACAACAACTGGCCGTCACGATGACAGCCGGACAAGACGAAGCTGAGAAAATTCAGCAACTATCACCCAGAGAATTTGATGTATTTTGTTTACTAGCCAACGGCTATACCACACATAAAGCCGCCGAAAAGCTGTGTTTAAGCTATAAAACCGTGTGTAATCACGGCACAACGATTAAGGAAAAACTAGGGGTATCGACCTTAGCCGAATTAACGTTATTAGCAACGCGCCAGGGGTTAATTGATATTTCCGAATCAATCAGTAAATAAAATAAAGGGGTACACGAGGTGTGTACTCCTCTATCATTATTTAAAGCTACCTTATTGCGCCGTTTCCAACGCAGCTTTTAAACCACTTAAACCATGAGTGAAAAAATCATTCATCGCTTTAACAGCCGCTTCGTCATTTTGCTCAGGCGCAGGGTTATTGCCGGTATCACCTCGATAAAAACGGCTTTTCAACACCACTTGACTGCTATTATCACTAGCACCTGGCAGCACTTGTACCGTCACGGAATAAGAACTGACCGGAAAAACCGCTGGATTTTCTTTTTTTAGCCGATAACTGTATTCATGGTCTTGCTCACTATAAAAATCTAGTTCTTCAGTCAATTCCCCACCTTTTTTAAACTCCACCGTTCGACTACCACCTGACGCTAGCTGCCCATCACCCGTACTGTGTTTTAGCTCAGGATGCCATTTAGCAATAGCATCGAATTGTTTAACCAACGCCCAAACTTGACTCACCGACGCTTGAATATCTATCGTCGCTTTAGCTTTCTGCGGCGTTGGTCCATGGGCAAAACGCCGAACCCGTCATAACCAACAAAACGATTAATGCCTTAAATCCGTTTTTCATACTTCACCTAAAAGCTCGCATTATCGCAGCTGTTATTTGAAACAAAACGGGGAGTTTTCCTAATGATAAGCAGGGATTTTCCTGGGAGTGTGTAGAGAGGCTTCGGGATAGCAAAGCCATTGGTATGCCTCGAAGGCGGTTTGCTTATCGACCATTCTCGTAGAGCAATGGTTTTAGCGACAATGTCGGCTGTTAAATCCAATACCGTCGCGTCGTTCATAAAATCGGTAAGCAACGCATAATGTTCATCTGGCGCATTAAAACCCAGTATTTCGATTTTTGTGATAACCGAAACAATAGGGATGTCGTCAATAACGCCGTCCATAAACATCATACCGGAAAATGGAAGTTTGTTGCCCAGATAGTCAATGACAGCATTACTGTCAATCAAATATTGTGTTGTTCCCATTCTTGACGACCTTGATCGACATAGTTTTGCAGTTCATCTGCGAGAATCGATGGTAACTTACCAGCGTATTTTTTGGACAGGCTTTGTTCGGTCTGTACCTTTTTTTCAACACTTTAATAATTTGCAGTTCTTCCAACTCATGCAAAAAGCCCTGCGGTTTTTTGGTTAGTCAGTTGTATTAGCAGGGTTTCCATAGTTTTATTCCTCGTTGAAAAGAGAATTTTCGTAGCGCATAGATTCGTTTAGCGGTGGTGTTCTTTATCTGGATAATGCATAAATTTTAAGTAGACTTAATGTATTATTAAACCTTAAAAATTCAGAGAGAACAAAAATGGCTTCCCTATCGATAAGTATATGCTGTCCGCAGTGTGGTTCGTCACAGGTCTCTAAGCGAGGCAAAACCGAACAAGGAAAACAGCGGTATATATGTTTAAATCAAGCGTGTTCAACAAACACCTTCATTTCACGAGAGCGGGGTCAGGCCTTACAATTTGCATCAAAATCGCCAAACAAACGAAGGTGTCACGTCAAATGTAAGGCCTGACCCCATGGCTTGCTGGTGTGTAAGCCGGAATCCCACCCAACCTTGTACGAATGGGTCGAGGATTTTCAACGGCTCGGATGGGTTAGCGTGCTAGAAAAGCAGCGCTGGACCGGTAAGCAACGCTTGACCGAACGTTACCGCTTCGCTCATCAAGTTCCGTTACGCGACAGCGATGATGCGCTGCTGGTTAACTGGTGTGAGGTTGAGATTACCGATGAGCTCGGCGGTATTATTTATCGCAATGCGTTTGTCACCGATCATCCTATTACTGCAGACACCGTGGTGGAGATTGTGCGTGTCGGTCGCACTCGCTGGAAAATCGAAAACGAAAATAACAACACGTTGAAAAACAACGGCTATAACTTTGCCCATAACTTTGGGCACGGTAAGAAACATCTTTCTTCTTTGTTGGCCAGCCTGAATATTTTGGCTTTTTGGTGCATACCCTGTTGCAGTGGTTTGATCGATGTTACCAATTGCTCCGTCAAGAACTAGCCAGCAGGAAATCTTTTTTTTAACGATTTAAGAGCGCTTACGCGTTATTTTTGTTTTGATAGTTGGCAGCATTTGATGGAGTTTATGCTTAACGGACTCGATATTCCAATTCCTACCCAAACATAAATCAGTGGGGGCTTAAATTGAGAATTGCTGAGCCAAAGCTTCGCTCTCCATCAAAGTAAGGTTTTATGATATATTTCTCAGCTTGTGCTTGTAGGAATCATCCATAATGTCGGAAAAAAAGTATTTCATTTAGGTCTCATCTTATTTCAAACACGACAGATCTTATTCAAGAAATTGATTTACACTGCACGCGTACATCCTATCTGATTGCTGGAATTGTTTCTCAGCTAGCAGCTTACACAGAAGAAGGTGTTTCTATGACTCCTTCAGTATTTATCTGCAACTCGATTTCTGAACTTATACAGCGAGCTGGCGTGGGTGAATATGTACCATTATCGAAAGAAGTGCCGCTAGAATCAGCGGGGCCTGCTCTTTTGAAAGCAGCGGCTCCGCTTTGCCGAGATAATTGGCGGATTTACATTGAGAGGTTGGATGATAATAAAAATTGTCGTTACGGCGTGTTTTGTGGGAGCAGTGACCCATCGTCTCTAACAGTAGATGAGGTTATCTTGGAAAACGATGGTTTTTCAATTAACTTTCCTGTCATTAAGATTGCTCAAAGCTCCACTAACAAGGTGGAAGTACGAACAAACGCGGGAAGCGTAATCGAGTTCCGTTTTAATGACGACATTGATGTTCATGAACTTAATAGCCAGACACAAATACAGGGATTAGCTAGCACTATTACAGCCGACATTGATGAAGATAGAGTAATGTTTTCTAGTTTCGTAGAGAGACTTCTCTCATCCGCCATTAAGAACAGTCACGGGACTTTAATTGCAGTTGTTCTATCTAGTAGTGATACTTTACCTCAAACACTACAAGACTTTGTTCAGCTTAATCCGAAAGTTAACTTATATGAACGATTTAGGTTACATTTGGATGAGGGAAAAACTGCGATTTCAGTTAGCCGTCTACAAGCTGCCGTCGAATTGATTTCAGGGTTTATTTGTAGTGACGGTATTACTATATTTAATAGTGCAGGTTGTGTTCTAGGGTATCGCGCCTTCATACGCAGTAATGTTGATAACCCGTCTTCAGAAGGAGGTGCTCGTAGCCGCGCTTTTACTGCAATGAAACAATTAATTGGCACTGAATTGGATGCCGCGTTTTTTAAATCACAGGATGGGCAGATTAAATTTTATCGTAATCGCCTTGAGGATAAGACCCAATGAATAATTCCGTCGTTGTTTGGAAAGAGCCTACAGGTACAATTGTGCCCCGGGATGCTGACTCTGCATTAGCAATTGCGACTGTGGCCAAGAGCCTCAGCTTACGCGATCAGAAACAAATTGTTACGGCATTCCAGTCTGAAGCTTTCGAAATGATGGCTGGCTTTGTTCTCAATAAAGCACTATCGCAATTAAAGCGTGCTCTTGCATCCCTTGGTATGGCGTTTGTTGGTGAAATGCTTGGACGTGCAGATTTAGATGAGGACTCAGTTCCGACAGTCAGTATTTCAAACTATGAAGCTATTACGCTTGCTAGAGAGCTAGGTCTTATTAACTCGACTGATGCAAAACGCCTGACCCAGCATTTGGAGCTATTGGCGCACTTCGATAGCTTAAACATTGATGATGCCGATATTGAGGAGATGACGCGAGAGGAAGCACTGTCATTTCTTAGAACGTGTGTTAACGCAGTCCTTGGCCGAGAAGGAAATATAGCTCCAGTAGAGTTTGTAGCTTTTAGAGATCAGTTAGAAAGTCGGACATTCAAAAAAACTGATTCAGAAGTCACCACTTTGCTGGTTGCTCCTTATTTTTTCCAGAAGACCACGTTGAGTATTTTGCTGGCCAATATTAAGACGAAGTCAGGAGCACAATTCGAACATACGCTTGGCAATACCGTAGTACTTATTCCCGCACTTTGGGAAAAGCTTCGAGACGCTGAGAAATGGGCAATTGGACAATCCTATGCAGAAGCTGTCAATGCTGGACTTTCTCCAGCAGTCTTGGCACTGAAGAAGTCGCTCACCAGCGTCCAAGGATTTGACTTTGTTCCTGAGTCACTGCGATCTCAGACATTCGCCGCCGCAGCGGCGAACGTTATCAGCATGCACACCGGGATGAACAATTTCTACAACGAACCTGCAGCAATATTGGCACTTGCAAAGCTGGGAACAACTATCCCGTGGCCGGCTTTCCCTATTTGTATGTCGGCTGTGTTAGCTGTCAAATTAGGTAATCAGTATGGGGTTTCAAACGTAGCACAATCTTACACGAAGAGTCTTCTTGATCGATTAACAGACAATCAATGGGAATACTATCTGAACGAATGTTTGCGCGGAGATGTTCTTATCTTGCAGAAATTGGCCTGGTATGACAAGACCCAAGTGAAATGGTTGGAACTCATTAATGAGTTCTCATTGAATGAGCGAACAATTAAATTCCAAGAAATTACAAAATTGCTAAATGCAAGGAATAAATCACTCCTTGAACGCGAGGCTATAAAATTACTAGCAAAAACAAACCAGTGATACGAACGGCACTTACTTAAGCTTCTTATGGGGGCATTCTTAAGGATTTCTTCGCGTGCTTGCCCCTCGGTTTCATCAGTCTTGGGTAGAGTTTTGGTCGTTTTTTCACAGCTCTTCGTTCGATCCTGTCGTATAACCGGGGTCAGAGTAATAAGGAATAAACTCGTTTCTCGTTTTAATGAAGCAAGCACACTTTGTGCTATTGAAAGCTAGGAAATAAATTTCCTTTATCCCCAAAGCCCCAAAGTGGGAAACGTAATAAGTGGTCTCTGCTCCCAGCGCGTAGGACGGTTTCGCGATAGCAAACCGTCATCGGTGCACCCCGAAATGGTGGATTGCCTATCGGCGAATCCCCTTACCACGTTACATAAGGTACGCGCAGCGTACCCTACTCCATCGCGGTATTATCTAAATCATCAAACATCGATGCGTCAAAACCTCCACCACCCCAATCGGCATCGTAAAACGCCTTGCTTTACATAACGATGGTAGGTTGAATAAGGCCAATCTCTTGCCCGTTCGACATACCCGTGTTTCACCGGATTGTAATGCACATAATCGAAATGCCGGGCATAGTCGTTTTCATCGCGTATAGCATGTTCCCAAAATCGCCGTTGCCAAACGCCGCGCCGCCGTTGATTTAAGCGTGATTGGGTTCGCGATTGTTCGTGTCCTTCCGACGCCAACCATGCTTTGGTAAACTCCTTTTTGATAAAACCCCACCGCGCCGAATAGCGCGTATCACCTTCGGGTAATGTCCATATTGCGTGACAATGTTCATCCAGCAAAACCAAGGCATCCAAACGAAAGGGCCAGTTTCGGCGGCAATCTCGGAATGCCATACCCAAAAAATGTGCGGGCGGTTTCGGTGCGAAAAATCGGGGCACGGCGTTCGGTTACCACCGTGAAGAAAAACGAACCACCCGGAACATAAGCCCGCCGATAATCAGACATAAGCAAGAATCACCCAATTGAGGGTACGCTGTGCGTACCATTTTGCCGAGCAACCCAAAGATGGACAAATATGCGGTTATCCATCAACAAATACAAAAAAACAGTACCAAACCGCCGCATAGGGTATACAACACACCCGAAATATCCCACAAATCAAAAGGTCACAGTGACACACATAACATCTCCACATTACCAGAAAAAAGGTACGCACAGCGTACCCTACCTGGCTAACTTGGGGAGGGTGACCACAATAATGCTTTGCTAAAGCTGACCTACATACTGTTCTTCAATTGATTCAGCCTTCTTATGAATTGGTATTCTCTCGCAAATAATCTTCGAAATAACTGTTATCTGATTTGCGAGATATTTGCACTCATCAATCATTATATTAAAGTTACCTAAGTTGATTTCTTCTGAAATTATTTCTACGCCATCACGTTTTTTCTTATCTTTCATGTACGTAATGTTGTTTTCATCTGCACTTTGCGCGTAATGCTTATCAATTAACCACAAACCATGAACATATAGGTTTCTTTTTTCAATAACGCTTTTTATCTGGTTAAATAAATTTGTTATTGCTTTTTTAGTTTCCCTCGAAAATTTAACGCTTTTAAAGAAACTGAAAAACAATCTTTCAGCCATACAAGCCATTTGATAGGCACCCAAATCAACTACTACTGAGTTGGCAACGTCAATATTGGGGTTTCCATCGGAAGAGATCAGAATAACCGCCCTTGAGAAGGCACGCATGCTATTAACTAAATGTTCGAACTCAACAACATACCTTCCAACCAAAAGATACTTTTTGTCTTCAAGTTTTGAAAAATCATTCACAAAACGCTTTCCTTACAAATGGAAAATTAGAGATTCATGTTGTGCCCAACTATTAAGTAGACACCTTTCTCGGTGCCATGGTTTACACACCAATCGGTGTGTTTTCCGATTAGTGATTATTGTTTTTTAACGATATTATTATACATTCTAGTTGTTAGCAACCTTTTTTGTTAGTATGAGTTATACACCAATAAATCCCTCTCCTAAACTGCTTGATCAGGTGCGTGACAGGCTTCGTGTGAAGCATTACAGCATTCGTACCGAAGAAGTTTATCTGCAATGGATTAAGCGCTTTATTTTATTTCACGGTAAGCGGCATCCTAGCGAGTTGGGCGCGACAGAGATTGAACAGTTTTTTAACGGACTTGGCGGTTAACCGTCATGTGTCGTCGGCGACGCAAAATCAAGCGTTGTCGGCGTTGTTATTTTTATATCGTGAGGTATTGGGCATTGAGCTGCCTTGGTTAGACAAAATATGGTGCTCGCTAAGCAACCTCAGCGTTCGCGAGTGATATTACTACTCATTACCAGCGAATCCGGCTTGCCACGTTGAAATAACTCCAAAGCCTAGCTCCTACCTCAAACGGCAAGAGGAACAATAAACCAAAAATAGGGCCAATGAAATGGCCACAAATCGCACCGGCAATTGCAGCGAGAGCAGCCAACCAAAAACCAAAGTGAATAACAAAATTGAAAGCAACTAACGCGCCTCCAATAATACCGAGAAATGCGGTTAACCCGAAAATGTTCATATCACTTTCCAATCGGTCGCTTTGAAATTGGAGCCAATGAAGATGCACTGGCACCTAGCGTTTAGAGTCAACCAGGCAACTTAATCAACATGCTAAGACTTATTAGAAACTCTGCAATGCCAATAGCCCGGCTCACGATGGCAGTGCATGACAGCAATAATGAGTACATAGTCTTTTTCAATCGTATAAAGCACGGCATAAGGAAATACGCGAACCAGGCATCGCCGTATATCTTCTTGCAAAATACGCCAGCGTTCTGGGGCTTCGATAATTTGCTGGACAGCACGTTCAACCGCGTCAATAAAGCGAAACGGCAACCCTTCCTGACACACCGCGTAATATCGGGCGGCCTCTTCATACTCTGCAAGGGCGTCGCTCATATCTCATTGAGCAAAGACCCGCCTCACACGCTTCAACGCTTCATCACCAGGGATAGTTTGTACACGCCCATATCTAGCATCATCACGCCGCCGCCTCACCTCGGCTGACCATAGTTGTTGAATATAACCGTCTTCTGCCGGATCAAGGCTTTCTACCAGGCGGTCGGCAAGCAATGCTCTAGCTTCGCTGGGTAACGCTAGGGCTTCTTCGGAAATTTGTTCGACTGTCAAGCTCATAACGATGACCTCATTTTAGCGATACGATGACAATAGACCCGCATGGAATTCGGTCGCCCTTTGTTACCCACTAGGTCATAGTGGGCGACTTAAATAATCCATGGGACGTTTATTTGTTGTATAAAATGATTTTACTTGTAGCGACGCATTTTGACCATCCGCGCGCGTTGGCATTGTTGGCTACCAACTTAAAACGGGACAGACTAGTAAGGGTTAAGTCAACCCGGCATAGATTGCCGAGATCAAGAACAAACGGATGGGCTTGGCGTTTTGCCATCCATGGCGCCTGGATTCCGGCAATCCATGCCGGAATGACGGTTTAGCTCTACTGACTATCAATTAAACCTGTCCCGCTTTAAGTTGGTAACCGCATTGTTATCCCACTCGTACCTTAAAACAAACTATCCCACATCGCATCGACTTTGCTTATCACATCTTTATCCATAACAATCGGCCTACCCCATTCTCGATTCGTTTCGCCCGGCCATTTATTAGTCGCGTCGAAACCGACTTTTGAGCCTAAACCAGAAACCGGTGAGGCAAAATCTAAATAGTCAATAGGCGTATTTTCTAAAATAGTTAAATCGCGAGCGGGGTCCATGCGTGTGGTAATCGCCCAGACGACGTCTTGCCAGTTACGCACATCGACATCATCATCGACGACTATAACAAATTTGGTGTACATGAATTGGCGCAGATAAGACCAGGTGCCTAACATCACGCGTTTAGCATGACCGGCGTATTGCTTTTTCATGCTAATAACGGCCATACGATATGAACAGCCTTCTGGCGGTAGATAAAAGTCGATAATTTCAGGAAATTGTTTTTGTAAAATAGGCACAAACACTTCATTCAGTGCGACACCTAAGATGGCAGGCTCGTCCGGTGGTCGTCCGGTAAATGTGCTGTGATAAATCGGCGCTTGGCGCTGGGTAATGCGCTCTATCGTAAACACGGGGAATTCATCGACTTCGTTGTAATAGCCAGTATGGTCACCAAATGGGCCTTCTGGCGCGGTTTCACCAGGATAAATAAAGCCTTCTAAGACGATTTCGGCACTGGCCGGAACCTGTAAATCGTTGCTGACACATTGCGCGACTTCGGTTTTTGCACCACGTAATAATCCGGCAAAACCATATTCTGACAAGCTGTCGGGCACGGGTGTAACGGCTGCGAGTATCGTCGCCGGGTCGGCACCTAATGCAACGGCTACCGGAAAAGGTTTTCCAGGATGGGCTTGTTGCCATTCTTTAAAATCTAATGCGCCACCTCTATGTGCTAGCCAACGCATAATGACTTTATTTTTCGCAATGACTTGTTGCCGGTAAATACCTAAATTTTGCCGTTCTTTATGCGGACCTTTGGTAATGACTAGCGGCCACGTGATTAATGGGCCGGCATCATCAGGCCAACAGGTTTGAATAGGAAAATCGGCTAAATCAATTTCACTCCCTTGCCGGATAATTTCTTGGCAAGCGGGATATTTGACCAGCTTAGGCGCCATATTGAGGACTTGTTTTAAAACGGGTAGTTTTTCAAACGCGTCTTTAACGCCTTTAGGGGGATCCGGTTCTTTTAGATAAGCCAGTAATTCACCAATACCGCGTAATTCGCTAACCGATTCAGCACCCATGCCCATTGCGACGCGGCGCGGCGTGCCAAACAAATTAGCCAGTAACGGAATATTAGAGCCTGTAGGGTATTCAAATAACAGCGCTGGGCCTTGTTGCTTTAATACCCTATCGCAGATTTCCGTGACTTCTAAATAAGGGTTAACCGTTTGGCTAACCCGTTTTAATTCGTCTTGTTGTTCTAACTGAGCTATAAAATCGCGTAAGTCCTTATAAATCATGCTGTAATGCCATTATGGCGCAGTAACGCGTCTATGGTAGGTTTGCGGCCACGGAAGTTAATAAATAACTCCATTGCTTGTTCGCTACCGCCTTTTTCTAAGATGTTGGTTAAAAAAGCATGGCCGGTTTCCGGGTCAAAAATGCCTTTTTCTTCAAACAATGAAAACGCATCACTCGATAAGACTTCTGCCCATTTATAGCTGTAATAGCCCGCCGCATAACCACCGGCAAAAATATGTGAAAAGCTATGGGCGAAACGATTGAATTTGGGTGGCTGTACCACGGCGACTTGTTTTCTAACTTGCTCCAAAATTTGATAAATTCTGCCGCCTTTATTCGGGTCATAGTCCAAATGAATCTTAAAATCGAATAAGCTAAATTCCAGTTGTCTAACCATAAACATGCTGGCTTGAAAATTTTTCGCCGCAAGCATTTTTTGTAGCAGCGCTTCAGGTAGCGGTTCGCCCGTTTGGTAATGGCCTGACATTAGTGCTAACGCCTCTTGTTCCCAGCACCAGTTCTCCATAAATTGACTAGGCAGTTCTACCGCATCCCATTCCACGCCATTAATGCCTGATACGCCTAAATAGTCGATTTGAGTCAGCATGTGATGTAAACCATGACCGAACTCATGGAATAACGTCGTGACTTCATCATGAGTTAATAACGCTGGCTCGTTGCCGGTAGGCGGAGTAAAGTTACAAGTTAAATACGCCACAGGCGTTTGTACGCGCTCACCGATTTTTCGGCGCCCTACGCAATCATCCATCCAAGCACCGCCGCGTTTTTTTGGCTCTGGCGTATAAATCGATATAAAACATGCCGCGTAGTTGCTGAGCGCGGTCATGGATTTGGAATAAACGCACATCAGGATGCCAACTATCAAAATCACTAATTTCAGTAATCGTTAAGCCGTATAAACGTTGTACCACCTCAAATAAACCCGGCAATACGCGTGTGATAGGAAAATACGCTTTTACCTCTTCTTGCGACAACTGATATTCATGTTGGCGCATTTTTTCCGAATAATAACTAACATCCCAAGCTTGTAAGTCTTTAACACCATAATAGGTTGACGCAAAATCTTGTAATTCGGCTAAATCACGCCGTGCTTGCCGCCATGATTTATCGGCTAAATCTTCAAGAAACTCCAGCACGTCTTGTGGCTTTTCTGCCATTTTCGCCGCTAAGGATAATTCAGCATAGTTGTCATAGCCTAGTAAGCGCGCTTTTTCATGACGTAATTGCAAGGTCTTTTCCATAAGCTCGCTATTATCCCATTGCCCGGCATGAGGACCTTGATCAGATGCGCGCGTCGCAAAGGCTTGGTACAGCTCATAACGCAGTTGTCTATCATCAGCATAGGTCATTACCGCTAAATAAGACGGAAACTGTAAGGTTAACAACCAGCCGTCTAAACCTTGTTGTTCGGCGGCTTGTTTAGCTTGGGCAAGTGCTGTTGCTGGCAATCCGGTGAGTGCTTGCTCATTATTAATGTGTTTAGTCCATGCGTTCGTCGCATCTAACACATTCTCTTCGTATTTACTGGCTAGATTGGATAATTCCAAACTAATCTCTTTGTAACGTTGTTTTTTGTCTTCAGGCAAATCAACCCCGGATAGCCTGAAGTCGCGCAACGCATTTTGGATGATTTTTTGTTGTGCGGTATCTAATTGCGCATAATCCGAACGCTCAGCAATCATTTGATACGCGTTAAATAACGCCTGATTTTGTCCCATTTCTGTCGCATATTCACTTAGCAACGGTAAACAGGCGTTGTAAGCCTCTCTTAAGGCGTCACTGTTCATCACAGAATTTAAATGACTAACTGGCGACCAGGCTTTATTAAGTGCATCTTCCGCCGCTTCTATAGGCGCGACAAGGTTATCCCAATGATAGTCTGAGTCATTGTCTAATTGCTGTTGAACAACCGCTCTCGCGTTAGTTAACAATTCCTTAATTGCAGGAACAACATGTTCAGGTTGAATTTGGCTGAATAACGGTAGGTCTGTTTGGGTTAATAGCGGATTGTTCATAATCAGGAAAAAATACTCATAGCCGAATGAATGCGTTGATGGGCTTTATGCAATAAATCTAACGAAAAATCAGGGTTTAATTTGCCGTTTTTCAGTTTTGTATAGGCAGGAATGGTGTTGATGTAAGGCAAGGTTTTCGCTTTCGGTGTGCCTATGTAACTATGCAATTTAGCAAGAATAACCACATCTGCTAACGTTAATTTATCGTTACTGCTTTCAAAAAACCAATCGCTAGTTTGTTTAGGAATCAGCGCTAAGTCTTCCGAAAAACCTAACGTGCGTAACACTAATGTACCACTGGCGGGACTTAAAAAAGGCAATAAAAACTCTAAGTCTTCCATATCTTTTAAATCTGCGGCGTGTTGACCAGCAAAGTGTAGCACTGGAATCGCACCAATATCGGCAATTAATCCTGCAAGCAAAGCATCTTCTGGTTTTACAACGCCACTTTCTTCAGCTAACACAAAACTAATGCACGATACATAAAGGCTTTGCTTCCAAAGGCCTTGCATTTTTTTTTATCAAACTTGCATCTTTGCAGTTGAATAATTGCTTTAAACTAATGCCCATGACTAAGTTACGCGTGGCATATAAACCCATGCGAGTCACTGCGTCATGGCAGTTGGTCAACGGTGAAACCGGTGCGTATAACGAGCTATTCGCTACTTGAATCAGTTTAGCAACTATCGCCGCATCAATTTGAATAATTTTTACCGCTTCATCAATACCCACGTCCTTGCTAATCGCCTCTTTAAGCTTAAGGGCGACATTCGGTAATGAAGGTAAATTCAGGGTGTTTTCACGGAATGCTTGAGCAAATTTTTTCAAAAAATGCACTACTCGTCACTTGTTCGGGTAATTTCAAGCTATGCAATTCATCATCTTGGTCTTTTTCTCGACTTTTTTTCTGCCCAGATTTGGATTAACCCCGCATCTATGGATAACAATTCAACTTCAGTTTTGGCAACAGCGGTTGCACCACAAATCTTGCCGCTGTTTAACGGTAAATTCGCTAATGAGGAGTCGTCAGAAATTGTATAGCTATTATCGCAATCAGGCTGTAACTCTACGCTACCTTTTAAAAGGTAAAATACATATTGATTTTTTTGGCCTAAACGAAAAATAACCGACTCAGGTGCAAACGTTAAGGTGGTATGACTCAGTTGTTGAATGGTATCATCATCAAAATCACGAATCGGTGCTAGTTTCTTTAACACCGATACCGGCTGTTTTGTTGAAGACGTTGCTAAAGGCTCTGAAACCGAATCCGCCGTCGATGTGCTTGTAGGTGCCGACGTAGTATTTTTCTTTACCGGTGCTGAAGTTTCTTGTTCTTGTGAGAAAATTTTATTTAACCAGCTCATAGTTGTTACCTCGTTTATTGTTATTTTTCCAAGGCCTAGCCTTATTTTCTGCGGCGAACTTACTCTGTAACAAACAGTTTGGTTTTTGACAAATAATCGTGCCAGGTTTGTTTGTCTTTATCGACAAGCATCCATAAAAAGCCTAATCCGAATACACTCCATGACACAATAGCGGCACTAAATCTAAGCAATGCTTGTAACCAGTTAATCGGTTTATAATCAAAAGTCAACACTTTGATTTTCCAAGCTTTCTGGCCTAAGGTTTGACCACCATGCGTCCAAAACCATCCATGGAAAAGAAAGCTAACGATTAATAAGTATACGGGATAAAAGAGTTGTCGGCTGTTAAAGGCTTGGCCGGCATTAAAAGGCAGAATCAATGCGGTGGCAACAAACCAAAGCGCAACGACTAGAAAAAGATCGTAGATAACAGCCGCCAAGCAGCGGATAAAGCCAGGTCTTGCCACAAAATCATGCACTGGTATGCGTAGTCGATTGCTCGTTTTGTGAGTCGCTGACTTTAAATAAAGCCCATTTTTGACCAAAATAAAGACACATCGCCATTAAACCGCCTAACATAGCTAAGGAAAATAAGAACGGTGGACGATGAAAGAGTAAGATGAAAAAATCAGCTACAAAAATACTGGTTAAAAAAGGGTGGTCAATAAAGCCGCTAAGAATCTTTTTGAACATAAACAATCTCGCTATAGACACACGAAAAACGTGCATAAAAAATAATAGTTGGCTGATCTTTTATGGTTAAATGCTATGGTTATGTGAATGCCACTTGCTAAAAATCAGTATTACGATTCTACTATATTCAAAAGGGGAATGTAAAAGAAAAGAAACTTGCCTCCACGGCTAGCTTTAAACAAACTTTATGATTGATATACTTAAAAAACTTCTTGTAGGCTTAACCACTGCGATGAATTTTGCGCACAAACATTTGCAGTTAATAAATGCTGAAACAACCACTGAAACTATCAGTACTGTTAGAGTCTATGCGCGCTCAGAACACACGATTTCGCGTTCGCAAATTAGCGAAAACGCACTTAAGGTTTTATACCGGTTACATAAAGAAGGTTATGACGCGTATTTAGTAGGGGGGTGTGTGCGTGATTTATTGTTAGGACGCGAACCCAAAGACTTCGATGTAGTCACCAATGCTGAGCCAGAACAAGTGCGTAAGGTGTTCCGAAATTGTCGAATTATCGGTCGGCGGTTTCGCTTAGCGCATGTGCATTTTGGTAAAGAAGTCATTGAGGTCGCCACTTTTCGAGGCGCAGCCGAGCAACAAACTGACAAGCAAATGTTAACCAAAGAGGGTCGTTTATTACGCGATAATGTTTACGGCACGATAGAAGAAGACGTATGGCGGCGAGATTTTACTGTTAACGCGTTGTATTACAGTATTAAAGACTTTTCTGTCGTCGATTATGTTAACGGCATGACCGACCATCAATCGGCTACCTTAAGGCTTATTGGTGAACCGAATACGCGCTTCCGCGAAGACCCGGTTCGTATGCTCAGAGCCGTACGTTTTGCGGTAAAATTAGCGTTTAATATTGAACCGACCTGCGCACAAGCCATATACGGTGCCGCACCATTATTAGCCAGCATTCCAGCAGCTCGCTTATACGATGAAGTCTTAAAGCTGTTTTTATATGGTTACGCAGTACAAGCATTTGAAATGTTAAGACATTATGGCTTATTTCAAGTGCTGTTTCCCGATACTGAAAAAAGCTTAGCCGATGAAGAAAATGGCTTTCCCAGACAATTACTGATTAAAGCGTTAGAAAACTCAGACAATAGAATTGCCGAAGGCAAAACCGTTACGGCCTATTTTTTATTTGCAGCCTTGCTTTGGGAGCCGGTTAGAATGTTGGCTGATGACTATATGCAGCAAGGCCAACCTGAATATGTCGCTTATCAAGATGCGGCCAATGAAATCATTAACCGACAAGTTAAGAAAACGGCGTTGCCAAAACACATCACCTTGGCTATGCGTGAAGTTTGGAGTTTACAACCTAAATTTACCAACCGTATCGGTTCAAAACCAAGCCGCTTATTAGCCCATCCTCGTTTTCGTGCCGGCTACGATTTTTTATTATTACGTGCTGAAACAGGCGGAGCTGAACCCGAACTAGCCGCTTGGTGGCAATCTTTTCAGCAAGCTGATGAACACTTACAACGTAAAATGACCCAACCGTCGCGTAAAAGCTCGTCTAGTAAGTCAAGTCGTAAAAAAGCTACCGTAAAAAAGCGACTAAACCGACTGCTCATACTGAAATGTAAGCGCACGAAAACCCAATCAAAACGTAATTATTCAGCCCCCTCCCCATTTTTTGGCGTTATGTTCGTAAGCTATTGCTTTATTGTCATCGAAGCCAAAAATATCAGAGGGGGGCATGAATAATTACCCCAAAACTAACCCCATAGCTTGAGGCGTGTTGTGCTTAGCGTTTGCCTAAGCCTCACTGTTCTCTCTCACTATTGTTTAACACTAAAGCATCATGAGTCAGTTAAATCCAACAACCGTAACAGCTTATTTAGGTTTAGGCAGCAATTTAGCCTCACCTGTCTCACAGATTAAATCTGCTAGACATGCGCTTGCGACGTTTAATGGTATTAAAGAATTAGCCTTTTCGAGTCTTTATCATAGCCAACCCATGGGACCTCAAGACCAACCTGACTATGTGAATGCGGTCATGGCTATTGCAACTACGTTATCACCGACGGATTTACTGCACTGCTTGCAACACATAGAACAAGCGCAGGGCAGAACACGCAATGGCCAGCGCTGGGGTGCTAGAACCTTAGATTTAGATATTTTAATGTACGGGGATTTTATCATTGACTCACCCAGCTTAACCGTCCCTCATAACGGTATTGTCGAACGTGCCTTTGTTCTCTACCCGCTTTTAGAGATAGCACCTGAATTAACGATACCTGGCAAAGGCAATATCGCTGACTTAATTAACCACTGCCCACTGGCAGGTTTAACACGGCTTAATTCATGAACACTGAAACCAACACGTTAACCTCTCCTGTTACGATTAACGACTTACAAGCAATGAAACAGCGCGGTGAAAAAATTAGCTGTTTAACCGCTTATGACGCTAGTTTTAGCGCCATTATCGATTCATCGGGTATCGACATCATGTTAGTCGGGGACACCTTAGGCATTACTATGCAAGGCCATTTAACAACAGTGCCTGTTACGCTGAACGACATGATATACCATAGCCAATGCGTTAGTCGCGTCAGGCAACGCGCTTTTATCATTGCTGATTTACCTTTTATGACCTACGCCACCCTGGAAATGGCGGCACTAAACGCCGCAAAACTGATGCAGCAAGGCGGTGCGCACATGGTGAAATTAGAAGGCGGCAAACCTGAGATTATTAAGTTCTTAGTGGCACAAGGCATTCCGGTCTGCGCTCATTTAGGTTTATTGCCGCAACATATTCACCAAATAGGTCGTTATCGCGTACAAGGCAAACAAAACCTACAGGCAGAACAATTAGTTAATGACGCACTCGCCGTGCAACAAGCCGGCGCGCAGTTACTGATTTTAGAATGTATGCCTGCATCGTTAGCCGCTAAAATTACTCAACAATTAACGATTCCAACCATAGGCATAGGCGCTGGTATAAACTGTGATGGCCAAGTCTTAGTATTACAAGACATGTTAAATATTAGCGCGGGCAAACGCGCCAAATTCTCTAAAAACTTTATGCAAGATGCAGCGAGTATTCAAGCAGCGATTAGGCTTACCATGACGCCGTTAAACAAGGCTTGTTTCCAACACTAGAACACAGTTATTAAATGCAAACCTTCCATTCAATTGCAACTCTGCGTGATTGCATAAAAACCTGGCGTAAGACCGGAGCGCGTATTGCGTTAGTCCCTACTATGGGTAATTTACATGCCGGTCATTTAGCCCTGGTAAAAACAGCACGCGACCACGCCGATAAAGTCATAGTCAGCATCTTCGTCAATCCAACGCAGTTTGGCGTCAATGAGGATTACACAACCTACCCCAGAACCGAAAACGATGATGTAGCGTTATTAACAACACTGGCTGTCGATGGTGTTTTTCTCCCTAGTGTTGATGACATGTATAACCCCAAGGCTGAAACGCGGGTATCCGTACCTCGATTAGCCGCTATGCATTGTGGCATTACCCGTCCAGGTCATTTTGATGGAGTTGCCCTGATTGTTTGTAAACTGTTTAATATTGTGCAACCCGATATAGCGGTTTTTGGCCTGAAAGACTATCAGCAATTTGCCGTAATCACGGCATTAGTAAGAGATTTAAACCTACCGGTGCAATTATTAGGCGTCGATACCGTCAGAGAGCCTAATGGCTTGGCATTAAGCTCCAGAAACCAATATTTAAGCACCGAAGAAAAAGTCAAAGCAGCAATGCTGTATGCAAGCTTACAATCGGCTCGCCACGAAATTTTATCCGGACGATTCGATTTTGACGCAATAGCGCAAGAACAGTTAACACACTTGCAGCAAGCTGGATTTATTCCAGATTATTTTGCGATTTGCGAGCGTGATTCGTTAACCCCTGCAACAATAGCGACTACCGATTTTGTCATCTTAGCTGCGGCTAAAATTAGGTAAAGCGCGGTTAATTGATAATATTTTTTTAAATCTACCATCATCAGCCACGCTAACCTGGCAAGATAGCATTAATAAATAAGCCTACTCTCATTTCCATCGTTCCCCAGCCTACGCCACTGCCCACGTAAGCTATACTTCAAACAGTCACATTCGGTTTTTAGATAGGTGCGCTGTGCGCACATTATATAACATCATAAAAATCAATGAAAAAGGTGCGCATAGCGCACAACAACACAAGATACCGAATGTGACCCGTTCAGAGTATATTCTGGAATACAAAACTTGCTTTGTACGGTATTTAAACCCGTGCAAGGCAAGCCTTGCGCTCCGATAATCGACTAGTTAGTGCCTAACTGTGGGCTGTGATGCCTGACAGGCTTAATGCTTTTCCTCAATATCCAGCAGTGCCGCACCATAACGGCAATCACTGCCGTGGCAGTCGCCTTTGATAGTACCAGCCAGCGCTTGCAGTGCGCGCGTGTTATCGGCGGTGCTGCTAATGCTTGGAAATAATTCCGTGCTGGTGGCTAACGAGGCAAAATCGCGTGGCGTTTCCGTAACTAATACCAATAAGCGATCAGAACCTTCAGGCCCGGCGGCGCGGATACGCCAATGGCTGCGTGGTAAAGCTAAGGCTGAACCCGCGCTAATACGATTATCCGGGTCTTCAGCATTAGGAAATAACACGGCAAAGGTTTTATTGTCCGAGCCTACCATGAGTACATAAACATAGCCGTTATGCGCTGATTGCACAGTAAACGCTAGCCAATCTTGATTAATGCGCAGCGTTTGTCCGGGTGAAGTCAGCTTTACCTGACGGCGCGCATCGCGGCTATTAAAAATATCTTGTAACGTCGCTTTAGCATCCGGTGCCGTTACCGGTGCGGCTTCAGCGATTAAATTCTTAGTCAGCTCTAATACCGTATGCGTATTACCGGCTAAGGTAACATGGTGAGGGCGGTCAGTATCGCTATTGCCTATGGTGCGATTGATTTTATCTTGCGCGCACTGTTGGATTTCCTCTGCGGTGATGCCGCCGCTAGCATCGCTGTCCTCTGCGCCATTTTCTAAGCAAGCCCGCCAAGCTAGCGTAGCGACACTGCCGTTAATACCAGCAAAGGACGCCTCATCATCGCGCGCTGCGGCGATATAGGTATAGTTGTTAACAGTATCGCCCCATTTTGTGGCTAACACGTGATAGTCTCGCGTAATGTTGCTAGGGCGTGAACAGTTATCGCCGGGTAAATATTTAGGCTGCCAAGCGCTTTGAGATAAATCATAGGTTCTTGATTTGACATACGTTGCACCGCCGGAAAAGCAGGAATCTAAAAACACAATCAGCTTGCGAGCTTTTTGGCTGATGTGCTGTAATTTTTTCTCTAATTCCTGATCGCTAAACGCTTGACCATCGTAAGTGACTAACGATTCAGAGCAGCTTGAACCCATTTTACGGCGGCTGCCATGACCTGAATAATAAACCAATACCGCATCATCAGCTTGAACCGAGCGAATCAGCTTATCAAATGCCTGGCGCATACCGGTTAAAGTAAGCTGTGTGTCGCTATATTCAGTCATGTCAGCTTCGCTAACACCCAACATTTTTGCAATAAAGCGAGCGTGACTGCGGTCTAAATCAATCCCGGTTAAATTACTTGACGCATTCGCATAATGGCCTATCCCCATAATCAGCGCTTTATTACCCGCAACACCGAGCTGGCTAAACATCATCAAACCCAGCAAGATTAAGCTGCTATGGCTTAAAGTCTTAAATAAAGTCGTTTTCATCATAGTCTCACATGAATGTCGGGGAGTGCCTTTGTCACGCTTAATACGTGGTTTAAGGTGTTCTTGTTCGGGTGCGGCTGGCATTCTAACAAATTATTGACTCCATCGATAATGGCGTCTGGTGCGGTGTGTTTTTCCTTTGGTGCATGGAATGCACCCTACTTTGAAGATAAGTAGGCGTTCTCAAGTAGGGTGCATTCCATGCACCCAACAGTGCTAAAATCATACGAAAAGCTATTCTAAGCCAATCAAATCTGATGCAACCATGTCTAACTACAGGCGAGCTAACACTGAAGGTGGAACCTATTTTTTCACGGTGGTGACTTACCGACGGCAATGCTTTTTATGCGATGAGCGGGTAAGATCGGCTTTGCGCGCGGGCATTAATCTTGCCAGAAAAGAACATCCATTCAGCATAGATGCGTGGGTGCTGCTACCTGACCACTTGCACTGCATTTGGACATTACCACCCGATGATGCCGATTTCGGTATCCGTTGGGCTATCATCAAACGGTACGTCACCAAACAATGCAATCCCGAATTGAAACGCGATGATTGGATGAAGCCGTCGAAAGTGAAAAGAAAGGAATCTACTCTTTGGCAACGCCGCTTTTGGGAGCATCAAATCCGCGATGACCAGGATTTTGAAAAACATGTTGATTATATTCATTATAATCCGGTTAAACATGGTTTAGTGAAGCAGGTGTTAGATTGGCCCTATTCAACGTTTCATCGGTACGTGAAAAATGGTGTTTATGGACATGATTGGACGGGGATTTGCAGTGAAGAGCAAATGGTTGACGTGGGTGAGCCATAAGCGCCGTAGGGTTGCATTCCCCATACACCAAAAAACGCATAAACCATCGATGTCGTAGGGTGCATTCCATGCACCAAAAAATGTGTCAATCATTGTGTTAGCCAACATTTGGGAACGCAGGTACATTCAGACGGGAACGTGCAAGCGAGCAAAATTGTTGACATAGATGAACCAAGCACCAAAAAACGCATAAACCATCGATGTCGTAGGGTGCATTCCATGCACCAAAAAATGTATCAATCATCGTGTTAACCAGCATTTGGGAACGCAGGTACATTCACGCCGGAACGTGCGAGCCAAATTGTTGACATGGGTGAACCATGAGAATTTTTGGTGCATGGAATGCACCCTACTTGGCTCATTTCCATACGGTAGCATAGAGGAACGAGAAAAAGGGAAAAGATAAAAGTATAAAGACTAGAGTTAATTATCCTGGGCAAGGCGAAAACCCAAAATGCCAGCGCGTTGAGTCGCATCAACCTCAAGCCGGTAAGCCGAGCGTGCAGACTGCGGGTCGGCGTTCCCAGAGCCGCCACGGACGACAAAGCTGGTATAGGCATCATAATTGCAGGTTTTTTCTTGGCCAATATAGCCTTGCTTGGTATAAGCGCTGCACGTCCATTCAAAGACATTACCACTCATGTCATATAAGCCCCAGGCATTGGCTTGTTTTTGCCCAACCGGTTTTTGCCCAACCGGGTGCGTGGTAAATGAATTATTGACATACCAGGCGACGCTATCTACGTTATCCGAGCCGCAATACTGTTCAGAGCCACCGGCATGGCAGGCATATTCCCATTCGGCCTCGGTGGGTAGGCGGTAACGTTGACTAGAACGCTGGTTTAATTGACTGATAAAACGCTGTATGTCGTCATAATTGACTTGTTGTACCGGGCAGCGTTGATCGCAATCGACAACCTGAGAGGGATTGTCGCCCATTACCGCTTGCCATTGTGCTTGCGTCACTTCGTATTTACCGATGCGAAAGCCTGCTACGGTCACGCTATGGCGTGGTCTTTGATCGCTATATTCACTGTTGTCGTCGCCCATCATAAATTCACCACCGGGAATAGTGACCATCTCCGGGCAGTCGCGGCAGTCATTCGTGTTGGGTGGTTTAGGCGCTAAGCGATTGCGCGCTAAGCGGGTAAACGTGCCGTTGGGGTATTGGCTGAGATACGCTTGAAAATCGGCGGGGTTATCGCTGTCTTTTATGCTATTCCAATACACGACTTCGAGATTGACGCTGTCTGTTGGCGCGGCGGGTGGTGGCGGTTCGCGCCCGCTACAGACGGTAAAACAAAATGGCCTAAGCAATAAATTTTCTTCGACCGGGATTTGTTTAGCGTCGGTGGCTTGCACCACTTCTTGCCGTACTGTCATCATTAAGTCGGTGATTTTTAGCCCCGGCGTATGTATATGTTGTAGTAGCTTTTCGGTAAATAAGCCGTTGCGCCGTTCGCCGTCCATGGAGCGAGTACCGGATTTTGCTGCATAGGCGATGAGTGTGCCTTTCGGTGTGCTGTCACCGAATGAGAAGCCGCTTTGTGTGCTGCCGCCGCGAAAGCTGCGCGCAAACGGATTGTTACGGCAGGCGTCTAAAATCACGATGTTAAAGTGTTGATGCGCGGACGTGCTGTTGTTAGTCGCCGTTTCCATTTTCTTTAATAATTGCCCGACATCAAAACGCGCGGTAAGGTACTTCATCTTCACGTGCAATTCCGGAATCGACCGGGATTAAATAATTATTGCCTTCTAACTGCATACCGTGACCGGCGAAGTAAAACAACGCGACATCGGTGCTGCTTAAGCGGTCGCCGAACTTGCGTACCGCATCGTCCATGTGTTGTTTATCGAGATTGACTTCCTTTATCACCTCAAAGCCTAACTGGCCTAGTGTTGAGGCCATATCCGTGGCGTCATTGACTGGGTTTTTTAACGGTGATTCAGGGTAGTCGTCATTGCCGATGATTAACGCCAGTTTACGCGCGTGACTGGTTGGCGTGGAGGTTTCTACGACTAGGTTGCGCGCGGATTCAGGGCTATAAAGTTTATCGGCAATGCCATTCGTACAACTGAGCAGCGCTGCCAGCCATGTTAATAACAGTAAGCTTTAAGAGCGATTTAGCGTTCATAAGAGTTTTAAGCAGGTGAGGGTTAGCGAGTGGTTTTATTATACATGCCGTAGGGTGCATTCCATGCACCAAAAAAATGTATAAATCATCGTGTTAACCAGCATTTGAGGACGCAGGTATATTCACGTGGGAAGGTGCGAGCCAAATTGTTGGCATGGGTGAACCATGAGAGTTTTTTGGTGCATGGAATGCACCCTACTTGGCTTGGTTGGTGCCGTAGGGTGCATTCCATGCACCAAAAAATGTATCAATTATCGTGTTAGCCAGCATTTTGGAACGCAGGTACATTCAAGCCGGAACGTGCGAGCCAAATTGTTGGCATGGGTGAGCCATGAGAGTTTTTTGGTGCATGGAATGCACCCTACTTGGCTTTGCCAACTCCCCAAGCAGTCCTCCACCTAAACAAGGCGAAGATTCTTATAAACATATTTTCGGGCAATGGTGGTTATGGTATCAAAGCTGGTAACACCACTTTCCTAGCGTAATACTTGGAAATAGATTGTGTTATTGAAAAAAAAAATTTTTAAAGTGTGTATCTGGTGTTATGTTGAGACAGCACCGACTACTAACTGAGGAGACTTCTAATGAAAATAACAATAATACTTCGATTACTCGCCGCTTGCTTACTCGTCATAGCGCATGGAACAGCTAACGCTTACGAAGAAGAAAAAGAAAAAGAAACTTGCAAAAAACCCCGCTTTTCTGATTTTACGCTGCCTATTTATAGTGCGGAAAACCCTGCTGAAGCTGCAGCAGAATCAGAATTTTCTTTTAAAATTTCCCCCTACTCGAACCTGGAAACTCTAAATTTATCGGCCAAGAAAAATCAACTCGCTTTTAAAGTAGAGAGTAACAGTAGCTTTCATAAAATCACCGCTAAATTACCAGCAGAATTTAATGGTCAATTTGTCAGAATTAACGCTAGAGTAACAGCTATATTAGGTTGCTATGATGCAGCAGGCTGGCTAGTCAAAGTCGCTAAGCCATAACTCTGAGACACTCCGGCTTGAATATACTTTAAAACGGTTAAGTTTGCGGTTTTTAGGTAGGGTGCGCTGTGCGCACCTTTATAAGTTATCATTAAAAATCAATGAAAAAG
>NZ_LAJX01000115.1 GCF_000963695.1 Methylocucumis oryzae | reverse complement strand
AAATCGGCTTCATCAACATGCGTTGTATTAAGCCCTGTGCCTTCATCAGAGCCCATTTGTCTAGCATCTAAAAACTCGCCTCCTAGACGAAAAAAATTGCCCATATGGCTTCCAACCAAACATCAAGCTGCAAAGGAATTTGTTGGTCGCCGCCTTTACCATTGGCTTTAAAGCTACCGTCCATGGTTTCATAACGGGTACGTTGTTCTATACCTAGCGTTAACCACTTTGGTAAACCTAAGAGGTCATGTAAATTCCAGACTGGTTTTTGATATTTACCATTACCAAGCAACGCGTCCGACATTTGACTCTCAAACGCCGCCGTCGGCGGTCTGGTATATGTTTTTTGCTCAGCCGCTAAACCATTAGCCGAATTGAGTAACCCAACCGCTAATAACAAATAGGTATTCATTCGTGCTGATACCCGTGTTTGCATTTCAAACTCCTTAATAAAAATCATTTAACAGTATTTTGAAAAAAGGGCTACCCACTTAAGCCGGGACAGGGCACACGAGAACAGGTGTCGGCAGCAGGGATGCTGCCGCCAAGCCTACAGGGACGTATTTACGGCGTCCTGCGCTCTGAATGCCCTGTCCCGGCTTAGTATTGTCCCGTCTTAAGTGGGTAGCCAAAAAAAGAGAGCTGAATATAGCCCATTAATTAGACACCATGCTAAGTATATAGATAAGTAAATAAAACAAGTAACAATACCTCATCTGTTATTTTCAATAAAGCTAAATATAGAAGATTCAATAAACCAAGCACCCGAATAGCTTACAATCATGCTATGATTTAGCGTTTTTCCAGCCATATAAACTATGTTAACGCGTCCTGAAACAAACCGTTTAGTAGACCGTTTTGGCAGAACAGTCGATTATTTACGCATTTCCATTACTGACCGTTGTGACTTTCGTTGTGTATATTGCATGGCGGAAGACATGGTGTTTTTACCGCGCGAGCATATTCTTTCGCTAGAAGAGATATTCACCATTGCAGAGACCTTTGTTGGGTTAGGCGTAAAAAAAATCCGCATTACCGGTGGTGAACCATTAGTGCGCAAAGGCGTATTAGAGCTACTCAAGCAAATAAGCGCATTATCCGGCTTAGAAGAGCTAGTCATCACGACAAATGGCTCGCAATTAGAGCACATGGCTGAAGACTTATACGCAGCCGGAGTCAAGCGGATTAACATTAGCTTAGACACCTTAAATCCTGAGCTTTTTAAAACCCTGACCCGCACTGGCGATTTAGTGAAAGTGTTAGCAGGGATTGCTAAAGCCCGTCAATTCGGATTTAAGCGCATTAAAATTAATGCGGTTATTTTAAAAGGGCGCAATCACGCTGAAGTTGTTGATTTAGTGAGGTTTGCTGTTAAGCAAGATATTGATATTAGTTTTATCGAAGAAATGCCACTAGGTATGGTTAACCAACATAATCGTTCCGAGGCATATTATTCTAGCGAGCTAATCAAAGCCGAACTGCAGCGCTATTTTGACTTAATTCCTAGTTTAGAAAAAACCGGCGGGCCATCGAATTATTTTGTCTTACCCGGTAGCACAAGCAAAATCGGTTTTATTTCGCCCCATAGCGCTAACTTTTGTAGCACCTGTAACCGAGTACGGTTAACTGCTGAAGGAAGATTATTACTTTGTTTAGGTAATGAACATTCAGTGGATTTAAAAGCCATCATGCGCACCGCACCAGGCGATAAGGCGTTATTACGCCAAACCATTATTGATGCAATGGTGCTTAAACCCGAACAACATCATTTTAATATTCATGAGCAGCCGATTATTTTACGTCACATGAACATGACGGGCGGTTAATCACTGCAACTCACAAACACTTGAGGTTTCCATGCCATTTGCTCGTTTAGGGCTAGAACCCGCTTTGTTACAAGCGATTTCCGACCAAAATTACCAATCCCCCACGCCCATACAAGAATCAGTTATTCCGCTTATTTTAGCAGGTCACGATGTCTTAGCGGGCGCACAAACAGGTACAGGCAAAACAGCCGGTTTTACCTTGCCTATGCTACAAATGCTTGCGGCGGCTGGTTCAAATCCAGCCAACAAAACGCCTAAAGCATTAGTATTAACACCTACGCGTGAATTAGCCTTACAAGTTTCCGAAGCGATTAACGTCTATGGTAAATATTTGCCTATTCGCTCACAGGCTATTGTGGGCGGGGTTAATATGGCCATGCAAATACGCTTGTTAAAACAAGGTGTAGATATAGTTATTGCGACACCCGGCCGATTACTCGATCACGTCCAACAACGCAACGTTAATCTATCGAATATTGAAATATTGGTTTTAGATGAAGCTGACCGCATGTTAGATATGGGTTTTTTACCTGAAATAAAACGGGTAATCGCATTACTACCCAATCAGCGCCAAACCTTATTATTCTCGGCAACTTTTTCAAACGCCATACAAAACATTGCGCAACAATGGCTAAAACAGCCTAAACATATTCAAGTAGGTCAAACTAATAGCACGGCGGAAAAAATTTCTGAGCAAGTCTATGCTATCCCGCGTGAGCACAAACGTGAATTAGTGTCGTATTTAATCGGTAGTAAAAATTGGCGGCAGGTCCTAATTTTTGTCCGTACTAAACATGGCGCGGATCGCTTGCAAAAGCAATTAATTACCGATGGCATTAAAACAGCGGCATTGCATGGCGATAAAACCCAAGCAGCTCGCAATAAAGCGCTGGATTGGTTTAAAACCGGTGCGGTACAAGCATTAGTCGCTACCGATGTGGCCGCTAGAGGCTTAGATATAGACGATTTACCAGTTGTGGTTAATTTCGATTTACCGCAAGTCGCTGAGGATTATATTCATAGAATTGGCCGTACCGGTCGTGCAGGGGCAACAGGTCATGCTATATCGCTAGTATGCCCTGAAGAAGCCTATCAATTAGCTGAAATAGAAAAATTTCTGCAGCGAAAACTGCCGCGTGTTGCGGATACGGGTTATGAGCCGGTGTCCTTGTCGGTTCAATCTGATAACAAAAAACCTCACAAGACCAATTCATCAAATAAACCAACAACGCCCAAGCGTAAACAGGCTATTACTCCGACAAAAACAAAACCAACTAGACCCACGTCTAAATCTAAGCCGCGCCAGCGCAGACCTTAAGCAATAGGATAAACTGGCGAGGTGAAAAACTGATATGCTATAAATGCAGTGCCATACATTATAACAAGAGGATTAACCATGCAGATTTTATCAATTTTTCAAAAACGCTCTAAGTTAGATGCCACTATTAGACAAACAGCGCAAGCGCGCAAAAGTGAAGGCAGTGTTGCCGATAGTTTATTTAAAGGCGCTTACCAAGGTTTTGCTGAGGTCATGCTAGATGACTCACTGCGCGCCGACACGTTGTATCACTGGGGGTTTGCTTTATTACATCAGGCAAAAACAAAATCAGACAGTGAAGCAGAAAAACTGTACTTGGATGCGATTAAAAAATTTGAATTTTGTATGCTGATTAACCCAAGTTACTTAGGTGCGGCTATTAACGGTGGCGTTGCCTATATGGATTTGGCCAGACTTAAACAAGTAGCACCAGCCGATGAGTTATACGAGCTTGCGTTAACACAATTTGAAACCGCTAATGCTATTCACAAAGGTACGGCATCTTATAACTTAGCTTGTATTTATGCATTGCGTAACGAGCAAGAGGCTTGTTTAAACGCGTTGGAGTTCTCGCGCGACCACGGCAGCCTACCTGACACCGATGAGATTTTACATGACCCGGATATGACTAATGTTTTAGAACAGGATTGGTTTATCAACTTTATCGACAACCTTCCTAAAAAAGCAGTACCTGTCGCTAAAACGACAACAGCACCCACCGAAGAGCCTGCTGCTACTGAAGGTGTTAGCGAAACCACTGAAACAGCTTCTGACGAATCCGTCTAATTTTTCTGGTACAGGTTGGATAACTGTCCTTAATCTCCAACCTGTACCCCTCAATAGAGCCTCTGTTAGCCCAATTCTTCTTCATGCGCGTTATTTTGGCTTATATCTTCGTTGTTGCCCTCTGGTCTACGACACCGTTAGCCATTCAATGGAGTAGCCAAGATGCGGGTTTTTTATTTGGCATTACGTCTAGGATGTTAATCGGTACACTGTGTTTTATGCTAATCTTATTGTTTACCCGAACCCGTTTAGTTTGGCATAAAACCGCGTGCTTAACCTATGTGTCGGTCGCTATCCAAATTTATGGCGCTATGATGGCGGTATACTGGGCATCACAGTTTATTCCATCCGGCTGGGTATCCGTAGTTGCCGGTATAGCTCCTTTGCTTACTGCGTGCATAACGGCATTATGGCTGCGCGAACGTAGCTTAACACCTGGAAAACTCTGCTCGTATGGCTTAGGTTTGTCTGGCATGAGCTTAATGTTTGCCTCTGCCCTACCCTTAGGAACACAAGCTGTCTTAGGTATTGCAGGCGTTATCTTGTCATCACTATTGCAATCACTAAGCGCTGTCTGGATTAAAGTGTTAAACGCAAAACTTTCCGCTCAAATACAAGTCACCGGCGGTTTGTTATTAGCGCTACCGTGTTATTTACTAACTTGGTATTTACTCGATGGCACTGTGCCTACAAAGTTAACACTAAAAGGCTTGTGGTCTATTGCTTACTTAGGCTTTATTGCTACAACCGCTGGATTTACTTTGTATTATTTTTTGCTTACTAAACTTTCCGCCACTCAAGTCGCGTTTATTTCGCTTTTAGCACCCGTGTTGGCATTGATTGTCGGCCACCTTTTTTAACCACGAACCGTTTAGTCCACAAGTGATTCTCGGTACCACTTTAATCTTAACTAGCCTTTTTAGCCACACCATTATAGAACAACAACTTAGCAAAAAACGGGTACGGTAAATTTCCTTTAAATCATAAATGTTTTATCAACTCAGCTAAAATGTTTTGCCGTTAACACTTTTAATGCTACTATGGGATGCAGTTTGCATTAAAGCCAGACTTTTTTTAGTCTGGGCGTTTTGAAGCCGTTAGGCGTTATTTTTTATTTAAGAGTGTGTTATGTCAGAGCAAGTTGTAGGTACCGTAAAATGGTTCAATGATGAAAAAGGATTCGGATTTATTGAACAAGAAGGCGGTAAAGATGTTTTCGTTCACCACAGCGCGATTAACGGTTCAGGCCGTAAGACGTTGCGTGAAGGTCAAAAAGTTACTATGAATGTAACTCAGGGGCAGAAAGGTCCTCAAGCGGAAAATGTAACTCCCGCTTAAACCCTCCTAATTTTAGACCTAAAAGCGCTTGCTTTTAGGTCTTTCTTTTATCTAGCCGTATGCGCTTTTAGTACCACAAATTTTGCATTACTGGCTACCAACTCGACAGCATTGAAAAAACGTTTCAATACCTGATGGTAATTTAAATGTCGATTACCTACCACCCACAATTCACCGTTGTTTCGTAATACCCGCTTCGCTTGTTGAAACATCGTAACAGCCACCGCATCGCCTACCGTTGTTTGCTGATGAAACGGCGGATTGCATAAAATTAAATCGGCTGAATGACTAGCTGTTGTCGTTAAGCCATCAGCGGCGATAAAACTAGCCGGTTTTGTAGTACCATAAGCGCGGCGGAAATTTTCTTCAGCAGACGTTAACGCCATAAACGACTCATCGATAAAACAAAGCGTTGCTTGAGGGTTTAACTGGGCCGCTAATAAGCCCACCACCCCGTTACCACAGCCTAAATCAATAATATCTTTAGCATCAGGTTTTACTGGCAAATACTGTAAGAAAAAAACGCGTACCTATATCTAACTTATCGCGTGAAAAAACATTAGCATGATTAGCGATTAAAAATACTGTATTTTCTAAGCGATAATAAATAGGGTAAGGATTACTTGGCGCATCCAATTTAGGGTTAACAGTCACACTGATTAAGCGCGCTTTTTTCCTAGCCAGCGACGTTTCGGTAGGCCCGATAATAGTTTCAAATAAGCGCCAAACTGAGCTTGGTATATGCTTAACCATACCCGCCGCAATAAGGCGAGCACAAGGCGTAAGATACGGCCTAAGACGTAACAATTGGTCTTCTAATAAACCTAAGTTTTTAGGCAATTTAATCAACACCGTATCAAAACATGTCGGCAGCTGGGCTAGACTGGTCAGTAATGTAACCGAATCGCATGACAAACCATTCTCAGCTAAATTAATGAGTGTGGCTTGTTGCGATAAATACGAGTCCGATACCACATAAGGCTGATACGCGCTTAAAGCGACTGCTAACGCACCAAAACTATCATTAAGAATCAGAACGCTAGCGTTGTTTAACAAGGGTTGTTCAGCAAGCTGCGTTAACACATATTCATCAGCCGCATCAAAGGGTTGCAAGAGTTCGCGTTCTCGCTTAGGCAAGCGCGTTAAATGAAACTGGCCTTGAGGGACGCTTAATAAATTCGCTTGCAGTGTCATCGCTTGCATTTGTCATCGAAACCTTACGTTTCATTACTCGTTTGTTTTAATGCAGTGACTGCCGCTTTTCTAGCTTTAGCTTTTTCCGCTTGGATACGTGCTTGTTGTTGTAGACGCAGGTTTCTTGCGTCATAACGTCGTTTCGCAAGCAACGCTTTAACACGCCTGTCAACGCCTGGCGCCGCAACCACTGGCTGCATAACAATGCAATCGACAGGACAAGGCGGCACACATAATTCACAGCCGGTACATTCTGAGCTGATAACAGTATGCATAAACTTAGCCGCCCCAACAATTGCATCGACTGGACAGGCTACAATGCATTTTGCACACCCTATACACAATTGCTCAATAATTAACGCAACCTGAGCAGGTTTAGTCACACCGTGTATAGGGTTTAACGGCTTAACAGGCAAATTTAATAAGCAGGCTAAGTCGCGTATTCCTTCGTCACCGCCGGGCGGACATTGATTAATCTCCGCTTGCCCTAATGCCAACGCCTCAGCATACGGTAAACAACCCTTATAACCACATTGCCCACACTGAGTTTGTGGTAATAAGGCATTAATATCGTCAACGCTCGCCATTAGCTCACACGCAAACCAGGGACTGCACCGTCATCAGGGCTTAATAACCAAATCTGTTTATCGCCAGGGCCAGCCGCTAACACCATGCCTTCAGACATGCCAAAACGCATTTTACGCGGCGCTAAATTGGCAATAACTAAGGTTAATTTACCTTGTAATTGTTCAGGTGCGTAGGCCGTTTTAATGCCAGAAAAAATGGTTCGGGTCTCATCGCCAATATCCACTGTCAATTTTAGTAACTTATCTGAGCCTTCTACGGCTTCGGCCTGAATGATTTTGGCAATACGCAAATCTAATTTGGCAAAGTCGCTTATATCAACTGTGTCGGCAATCGCTTCAAATTGCTTAGGTTTGGCTACCGCAACGGTTTTTTCTAAATTATCTTTAGATGCCGCAATAATCGCGTCAATCTTATCAGCATCTACCCGAGTCATTAATGGCTTAAACTCATTTAAGGTATGACTTAATAACGGCTGCATCGCATCAGTTGGCCAGGCTAAGTTAGTACTCAAAAACTGCTCAGCCTGTTGGGTTAAGACGGGCAAAACAGGTTTTAAATACGCGACTAATAGTCTGAATAATTGGATACCCATGGAGGCAACGCCATGTAATTCAGTTTCTGCTTGCTCTTGTTTAGCTAATAGCCAAGGTTTTTTCTCATCAATATATTGATTGGCTTTATCAGCTAACGCCATGATTTCTCGCATCGCTTTACCATATTCGCGCGCTTCATAGTATTCAGCAATACGTTGACTCGCTTGAATAAATTCAGCATATAACTCGGGCTCCGCTAAGCTATCTGCTAAACGCCCGACAAAGCGCTTATTAATAAAGCCGCTGCAACGACTAGCAATATTAACCACTTTACCGACTAAGTCTGAATTAACCCGTTGGCAAAAATCATCAAAATTCAAATCTAAATCGTCGACACCGCTACTTAGCTTAGCGGCAAAATAATAACGCAGGTATTCAGGGTTTAAATGCTCTAAATATGTTCTGGCAGTAATAAACGTACCACGCGACTTAGACATTTTTTCACCATTCACCGTTAAAAACCCATGCGCAAAAATCGCGCTAGGTTTACGCAAATTAGCTCCAGTCAGCATCGCTGGCCAAAATAAGGCATGGAAATAAATAATGTCTTTACCAATAAAATGATAAAGCTCGGTAGTGCTATTTTCCTGCCAAAATTGTTCAAAATTAAGCCCTTGCTTATCGCATAAGTGCTTAAAGCTCGCCATATAACCAATTGGCGCATCTAACCATACATAAAAATATTTACCCGGCGCATCAGGGATTTCAAAACCGAAATAAGGTGCGTCGCGCGATATATCCCACGGCTGTAAGCCGCCGTCTAACCATTCGGTTAACTTATTAGCCACTTCCGATTGCAAATGCCCTGCTTGTGTCCAATCTGCTAGCATGTCTTTAAAATGCGCTAGCTCAAAAAAATAATGCACTGATTCTTTAGCGATAGGTTTTTCGCCCGAAAGCGCAGACACTGGATTTTTTAAATCGGTAGGACTATACGTCGCACCACAGACCTCACAACCATCACCATATTGTTCTTGTGCGCCACATTTAGGACATTCGCCTTTGATAAAGCGATCTGGCAAAAACATTGATTTAACAGGATCAAACGCTTGGGTAATCGTCTTAGTGCTAATATGGCCAGCATCACGTAAACGCTGATAAATCATTGCTGCTAACGTTTGATTTTCTGGTGAATGCGTACTGTGATAATGATCAAAAGCGACGCTGAAATCTGCAAAATCAGCTTGATGTTCAGCCGCAATGCGAGCAATTAACGCTTCTGGCGTAATGCCTTCTTTATCAGCTCTTAGCATAATAGGTGTACCATGCGTGTCATCAGCACACACGTAATAACAGCAATGACCGCGCTGTTTTTGAAAACGCACCCAAATATCAGTTTGTATATATTCTACTAAGTGACCTAAATGAATCGGTCCATTAGCGTATGGCAAGGCGCTGGTCACCAAAATTTTTCTTTCTAACATAAGCGAATGAATGGCCAAAAAAAGACGTTCATTATTGCATAAATTAACTGTTATTTCAGGCTGGATTCGCTTGGTTAAACAAGCTGTCACCTAAATGATTTCTAATGCTTGTTCAATTAATTCATGCCAAAATATACAGAGTTTTAGCCATTACTAAACATTATGAAAATTGCTATTTTATCGCGTAACTCTAAACTGTATTCAACGACTCGATTAGTCGAAGCCGCACAAGCAAGAGGCCATGAAGTCAGAGTTTTAGATGTGTTACGCTGTTATATGAATATTACTTCACATAATCCTTCTATTCATTATCGTGGCGAAGACTTAACTGGGTTTGATGCGGTTATTCCAAGAATCGGCGCTTCGGTTACTTTTTATGGTACGGCGGTGCTCAGACAATTTGAAATGATGAACGTCATGCCTTTAAATGAATCGGTTGCCATTTCCCGCTCGCGTGACAAATTACGTTCAATGCAACTGTTAGCAAGAAAAGGCATAGGCTTACCCGTCACCGGTTTTGCTAACAATCCCGACGATATTGCTGATTTAATCGATCAAGTCGGCGGCCCACCGTTAGTTATTAAATTATTAGAAGGTACGCAAGGCATAGGCGTCGTACTAGCTGAAACTCATAATGCCGCTGAAAGTGTCATCCAGGCATTTATGGGATTAAAAGTTAATATTATGGTACAAGAATTTATCAAAGAGGCAGGCGGTAGTGATATACGCTGCTTTGTCGTTGGCGACAAAGTCGTTGCCGCGATGAAACGGCAGGCGGCTGATGGTGAGTTTCGCTCTAATTTACATCGCGGTGGCACTGCAACTTTAGTGCGGTTAACACCAGAAGAGCGTTCTGTTGCGGTACGCGCCGCTAAAATTATGGGGTTAAACGTATGTGGCGTCGATATGTTACGCTCTAATCACGGCCCAGTCATTATGGAAGTCAATTCTTCACCCGGTCTCAAAGGCATAGAATTCGCTAGCGGCAAAGACATTGCCGGGCTCATTATTCAATTTATAGAAAAGCGTTTAGAATCGCTTGAAACCTGTAAAGATAAAACGCGCACACGCGGAAAAGGTTAATACCGTAACGGACATAAAAAAGCCCCCGCATAGCGAGGGCTTGTCTGATTAAAGCTAGTTATAATTCTTCGGCAGCATTTTTCATCACTTTAGGCGTTACAAAGATTAATAGCTCTTTTTTCTCATCGGTTGTCAGTGTATGTTTAAATAAAAAGCCTATACCCGGTAAATCTGCAAAAAACGGCACTTTTGTTAATAGTATTATCGTAAATACCTTCATAAATACCTCCTAATACCACCGTCTCGCCATCATTAACCCGTACATTGGTTCTGACATTTCGGGTATCAATACTAGGAATACCGTTGGTTACTGTACCGACTTCATCTTTAGAAATATACAAATCCATGATGATACTGCCGCTAGGTGTCACTTGGGGTGTGACATCTAATTGCAACACTGCATCGACGAATTGCACGTTAACACCGGTATTAGCACTAGACGCTTGGTAAGGTATTTGCACACCTTGTTTAATGCTGGCCTGGCAACGATCGGTGGTCATCACCCGAGGATTGGATACTAACTCACCACGGCCTTGGTCTTGTAGAGCCGATAATTCCAAATTTAACACGTAATCAGCGCCTCTGGCCAATGTCATACCTAATGCACCATAGGGATTTGACGATGTGCCTAAATCAACTAATGCCTCGTTTAATACATCGGTGCCGTCGATAGTACCTGGAGATGTCGTGCCGCCGGTTGTAGTACCCGATGCGGTACCGTTAACCCTACTTATAATTTCCCCTGATTTGACTGTCGCATTATTGCCCACGACACCAAAACGCACCCCTAATTCTTTGGCAAAATTACTGGTTGCGATAACAACCCGTGATTCAATCATCACTTGCCGCACTGGAATATCTAGTTTTGCAATTAATTTTTTTACATCTTCTAAAACGCTTAGCAGTTTCTCTAACAATGAGCGTGTTAGTCCTAGAGTCAACTACAGCTGAGCCACGCTCTGTCAACAACTTAAATCTATCATTAGCCGTTGAACCTGTCGTTCTTGAATTCGAGTTTTGATTATTGTTTTGGTTTTGATTAGTAAATTGATTATTTTGTTGGCTACCTGTAGATGCCGACGTACGGTTATTTCTAATACCGCAACTGCCAAATGCTCCTGTATCCATTCCATATAATAAATTTCTAAAATTCTCTGCTTTAGCGTAATTAATCTGTATGTATTCTGTGACTAAAGGATCTAATTGCTCAACAACGAGTTCGGTTTCTTTTTGTTTTTCTTTGTATTCTTTAATCTTACCTACCGGCGCCACTAGCGTAACATTACCTGTTTCGTATTTTTCCAAGCCTTTAGTCATCATGACAAAATCCAAGGCTTCATCCCAAGGCACATCATCTAATTTAAGCGTAATGGTACCTGTTACATCATCACCGGCTACCACATTTTGCCCAGTAAATTCAGCTAATATCGCAATCACGCTACGAATATCAATTTCTTGGAAATTTAGCGATAGGCGCTCACCGGTATATTTTTGTCTCGTTTTTTCCAAACTCTCTTTTTCAGCGCTGGACAACGGACGAAATTCTATCGTCAACAAGCCCTCGGATTGATAGAGCGAGTAATCATAAAAACTATTCTGCGTGACAACAGACAACTTGGTTTCACTACCTTTAGTCTCACTGTCGATATATTTAACTGGGGTAGCAAACTCAGACACATCTAAACGTTTAGACATGCTCACAGGTAAAATAGTATTTAAAAAACTAACCACAACTTTACCACTGTCTTCTTTAGTGTTGACGACTGTATTAGGATTGGCTAATGAAATTAATATCCTTCCCTCACCCTTTTCACCGCGTTTAAAATCAAAACCGCTAATGGTTTGTCTGGGCATTAAATCAGCCACATTTGAGCCAGTCATGGCCGCAGCATGAGGTTGTGGTTTTGTAGCAACGCTAGTTAACGGCTTTGCCGCAGCATTAGCCGCCCTATCAAGCGTTAATACGACTTTATTGCCTACTATATGCGTTTCAAAAGGTGCCGATTCTAATAAATTGACCACAACTCTTAAGCGCTCACCAGACTCTGCAATATAAATGTTACTGGCAACACCTTGGTTTACCGTGTACATTTTTTTAGGTAACCCATTTTTAACACCGACAAAATCTAACGCTATTCTAGCGGGATTTTCGGTATGGAAAACTTTTGGCGTAACGGGAGTACCGCTCATTGCCAATTCAACTTGTAGTTTTCCACCTGCAATCGATGCAACTTCTAAATTAGAAATAGCAAGCTCTGCCGCTTGAGTCGAAGCGCAATGGAAGATAAATAAAACCAGCCACAAGCCGCTGTAATTACACACTGTTCTAACCATGTTGTTTAATAACATGACGCCGCATTGTTTCGTTTTCATTCTTTATCCTCAATTCACTCTGTCAACAGTACTGTAGTTTGCTGCTCACGCCAAGTCCCCGGCTTATCAGGCAGAATTTCCATTAGTTCAATTTTATCCGTACTTATACGAATGATTTTTCCGAAATTTTTACCCATGTAATTACCCACATGAACACGGTGTACGGTGTTATCGCTAGCTTTTACCAAAGCCCATAAGGTAGATTTCATATCCACTGTGCCTACCATTTTCAATCCATCCAAAGGAAATGCCTCCAGCTCTTCCTTTCTACGATCAAAATCGGGCTTTAAACCGTTACCGGTAGTCGTCTCTGTGTTATCAGCTTGCTCTGGTTGTTCTACAGGCTTAAAAGGATCGCGCAGTTCATCTGGCTGAAATAAAAATGGCTCAACCATGGTTATTTCAGGCAACTTCTCTATCACGCCTTTGGGTCTAGCTTTTACGATATTTATATAATGTTTTAAATCAGACATATCATTATTAGCACAACCACCTAACAACAAGCATACAATTAGACCAATTAACTGAGTAGACTGGTCTGGCTGAATCGCAAATCTGCCATACCTCATTTGGTTTTCCCCTTGTTAAGTTGTTTAGCTCCTTTCGCACCTTTAGCATTCTTATCTTTATCAGGCGCCGGTGCCACACCTTCATTATACGTTTTAACAACAGCTTTCATTAACATAGAGCCCGGCTTAATATCCTTATCAGAGGTATTAGCTGTCTTAGTAACCGCTTTACCATTCTTGTCCATTGGTAAAATACTGACATCATGCACCGTAACAATCCGTGGCAAAGAAGCAACACCACTAATAAACAAGCCTAATTCTTCATATCGACCAATAACTTCAATATTAATCGGCAGTTCTGAATAGAAATCACGACGAATAGCCGCACCTGGCTTGAACAATCGAAATTCTAACCCACTTGCTAAACCGGTTTGGGAAATATCGGTTAATAAACTAGCAACTTCCTCTTTAGTCGGCATTTGCCGAATCATTTCGTATAGCTCGGCTTCTATTTGCGTAAGCTGATCTTGGTAGTCTTCTAAGTTAACGGCTTTTCTTTGCTTAGTCTCAAATGAATTTTTTAAATCATGTTCTTTTTTTTCTGATGCTTCTAAAACTTTAATCTGTTCTAAGGTATCGAAGTAAAAACCGGCGCCTAGCACAATGATGCCGACCAAACCAATAAAAACTACTTTTATAGGCTTTGGCCAAGTACCCGCAGCATTAAAATCCCAATTTATATCAGATAAATTCATGGTTTAGCTCCCGCCCCCGTGGGATTTTGACTTTGGGATTGTTGTTTATTTTTATTCCCTTGTTTAGCTTTTAAAATAAAGTCACTGGTTTCATCGGGATTATTCTTCTCCACCGTCTTAATCACATCTAACACCGGTGAATTCAGCCATTGAGAAGCCTCTATCGCTCTCATAAAAGCCGACACCCGCGCATTAGATTGCGACTTGCCTTCAAAGGTTAAATCTTCACCTATTTGTACAAATTTTTTTCAGATAAACACCATCTGGTGTAACTTTGGGAATTTCATCAAACAAATGCACAATTTCAGGCCGACTTTCTTGTAACCTTTGAATTAACTCTATCTTAGCCATTAATTTGCGCTTTTTCTCTTCAATGCTATTAATCGCAACAATTTTTTTATCTAAAATTGCAATTTCTGCTTCGAGCAATTTATTGCGCTCTTCTTGATAAGACCTTAGTGTCTCAATATACCCATGAACAACACCGATAATCAGCACGCCTGTTAATGCCGATAAGGCCATTGCATTGATAAAGTCCTTTTTTCTTTTGCTTTCTTAATTCCTCACGCCAAGGAAGTAAATTGATTCTTGCCATTAGTCAAAACTCCTTAACGCTAAACCACATGCAATCATTAACGCTGGCGCATCACTGCTTAAGGATTGAGGCTTAATTCTAGGTGACAACGTCATATTTACAAACGGATTAGCTACATAAACGGGGACGCCCAAACTCTTTTCGACCAACTGGTCAACCCCTGGTATCGATGCACAGCCACCGGCTAATACTACTCTATCGATACCTCGATTTGCGCTTGATGACACAAAAAACTGCAATGAGCGCTGTATTTGCTGCACCATTGCCCGTTTAAAAGGCTCCAAAACGTCTATCGTATAATTGTCAGGCAACCCGCCGTGGCGTTTCGCTAAACCTGCTTCCTCATAGGATAAGCCATAGCGACGTTGAATTTCTTCGGTAAGTTGCTTGCCACCAAAACCTTGCTCGCGCGTATAAACACTGTGACCATCGTGCAATACGTTTAACGTCGTCATCGTCGCGCCCATATCAACAATAGCAACAGTTTGTCCTTCAGCGCCATCCGCAAATTGACTCGTCAGCAAGGTAAATGCATTTTCCATTGCAAAAGCTTCTACATCGACGATTTTCGCTATCAAACCCGCTTTTTGTAACGCCTCTACTCGATTTTCGACATTTTCTCTTCTCGACGCCGCGAGTAAAACATCGACCATCTCTGGGTTATTTTCGTTAACGCCTTGAACTTCAAAATCAAAATTAACCTCGTCCAATGAATAGGGCACGTATTGATCGGCTTCAATCATAATTTGCTCTTCCATTTCACTGTCGTTTAGCGAAGCATCCATAGTAATGATTTTAGTCATTACCGCTGAGCCTGATACGGCGACAGTTGCTTGCTTCAGCTTAGAGCCAGACTGTTTTAACGCAATCTTAATACTGTCTGCTATCAGATTAACATTGGTAATATTTTTATCGATAACCGCATCTTTAGGCAAAGGGGCAACCGCATAACTCTCAACTCTATAGCGCGCCCCTTGCCTACTCAGCTCTAGCATCTTGACGGCCGCCGTACTGATATCAATGCTAAGCACAGCATTTTTGTTTACGATTAAACAAGCTCATAATCTACCTATAAAACGTGATCTTTCATCCGTACTTACACACTATCAAAACGCCCAACAACCCGTATCAAATACATACGCTTACCGAACAACCACTTTCACTCATTAGTCTGACGAGTACGGTTTATTTCGTAAGCGCTTTTAATCAAACAAGTAATAACCGCAACACGAAAGTCCTTACGCAGCAAGTATAGTAGTGTTTTTCAACCCTGCTAAAAATTATTCATTTTGTGGGCCATTATCGTCAGTGCCGAAATGACAATACTCTTAGTGACTGTCAGCTTAAGCTGACAGTCAAAACGCAAAACCTATAGTAACCCTCAAACCGAAGCATTAACCCGTTTCAGAATCAGAAGCGCGAAATGCGCTAGCATCGGGTATATTGTCTACCACTCTTGCGTGCTGTTCGCTTGAACGCTCAGCATGATTTTCAGCCTTGCTATACCCACTCACATCAGAAACAATAACCGGCAAATATGCGGGATTAAAATCACGACTAGCCGTATTTTCTTGATTTACCGGCTGCTTAAACTCTTGTGCAGGAACGTTATGCTCGGTATCAGCGCTAATCCCCTCTTTAGCTACGAAGCCAGAATTATCAAGTGCAGCTGTATCGTTGCTTGAGTTATGTTTTTTGTAATTGGAATTACGCGATCTACGACGATTAGGTCCACGTCTGGATGAAGATTTTTTAGACGAGGTTTTTGCCGCTTCGTCGCTAGCAGTAGAGCCATTGTCGGTGGTCATTGAAACCACATCCTCTGCAGTGTTTTCAACACGCTCTATTTCTGCTTTGTCTGTATGCAACGGCAAGTTGGGCCTAACGTTACGCCCAGAAACTTTAGACGGCCTGGCCTCTAATACCTGCTCTGAATTTTGTACTGACTCTGCCGCTGCTGTTGATTGCTGACTATCTCGCTCACGTGAGTAGTTTTTATTCCTATGGTTGCTGCGTTTGCGGTTTTGGTAGCTTCGACTTTTTGAGTTCTGATAATAATCATCTGAGGTTTGTTTTACCGGTGGCTCTTGAGCAGCCTCCGTGCTAACGTCGCCATTATCAGTGTCAACCGTCGTTAACGAAGTCACTAATTTAGTCCAAAACCGCTTAATTAAACTTGCCGCCTCGTTTTTATTCGGCAGCGGCTCAGGCCGTTCTGGTAAAAATTCTTTGATTGCGGCTTGTTCAATTTTTGGTTTTACATGTTGTGCAAATTCTGGAACAGCAATGTCCTCAGTTTTAATTTGCATATAACTTGGCTTCTCGTCACTAGCGGTTTCTTTTTCTTTAATACGCTCAATTTCATACGCCGGTGTTTCTAAGTGCTTGCTGGGCAGCACAATAATACCCACTTTGAGTCGGCTTTCGATTTGCTCAATAGCACTACGTTTTTCGTTTAATAAAAAAAACGCCGCACATTCAATAGGAAGATGCGCAATGACTTTTTCGGTCGATTTTTTCATTGCCTCTTCTTCAATCAACCTTAATACCGATAATGCGACGGATTCGACATTGCGTATCGTGCCTTGCCCTTTACAGCGCGGGCAGGTAATCTGCGTTGAATCGCCTAAAGACGGGCGCATACGCTGTCTGGACATTTCCAATAAACCAAACCGTGAAATTTTGCCCGTTTGGATTCTGGCTCTATCCATTTTCAAGGCTTCGCGTAAATGGTTTTCTACTAAGCGTTGATTTTTGCTGGACATCATATCGATAAAGTCGATGACAAATAATCCGCCTAAGTCGCGTAATCGTAGCTGTCTAGCAATTTCATCCACGGCTTCAAGATTAGTATTTAACGCCGTTTCTTCAATATCACTGCCTTTAGTCGCGCGCGCCGAGTTTATATCAATAGACGTTAATGCTTCGGTATGGTCGATGACAATAGAGCCACCCGATGGTAGCGACACTTCCCGCCCATAAGCCACTTCAATTTGCGACTCGATTTGATAGCGATTAAATAATGGCACTTGATCTTGGTAAAGCTTAGCTTTAGGCAAGAAATGGGGCATGACTTGTTTTAAGAAATTTTGTACTAGCGCAAACGACTCTTGATTATCGATTAAAATTTCATCTATATCGCCGCGTAAATGGTCGCGTAACGCACGAATAATGACATTACTTTCTTGAAACACTAAAAACGGCGCAACTTGTTCTTGGGCAGAACGCTCTATCGCCTCCCAGAGCTGCATTAAATAATTTAAATCCCATTGCAGCTCTTCGGCATTTTTGCCACAACCGGCGGTGCGTACAATTAAACCCATGTTTTCAGGTATTTCTAGCGAAGCCATGACTTCTCTTAGCTCGGTGCGCGTTTCACCTTCTATGCGCCGCGAAATACCACCAGCTTTAGGGTTATTTGGCATTAATACTAAGTAAGTACCTGCTAAGCTAATGTAGGTGGTTAATGCTGCACCTTTATTACCGCGCTCCTCTTTCTCGATTTGCACGACAATTTCTTGACCTTCTTTTATAGTATCTTTAATGCTGGGTCGCCGACCATCGTTACTGGTATTGTCAGCAGGTTGTCTATAAGCAGGAGAAATTTCTTTAAATGGCAAAAAACCATGTTTTTCCGCACCGTAATTAACGAAGGCAGCTTCTAAACTAGGTTCGACACGCGTGATAACACCTTTATAAATATTTGATTTCTTTTGTTCTTTTGAAGGGACTTCGATGTCAAAATCATAGAGTTTTTGACCGTCTACCAAAGCGACTCGCAGCTCTTCCGCCTGCGTAGCATTGATAAGCATTCTTTTCATTTTGTATCCTTGTAATGTCCTGCTCCATTGCCAGATGTAATGATAGGACAGGTTCGGCTTAAGATAGGGGCAAACCCTGCATACGTTTAGCCTTCCTTGAAGCGCTTGAAAACATATGTATGTTCTTGTTATGGAACCTTAGCCCAGCCGAGTTAATGCAATACCTGTCTTTCTGATTGTCTGATTAAACAGGAATAAAATAAGCGCACATCTAGGGTTGTGCGACACACCCGAATTATTTGGTTGAACCTAGCTTTTTGTTCCGATCTGCTGGGCAACATTGAGTGAATGCTCTCGTTTAGGTAATTATTCAGACCTCTGATATTTTTAGCCTCGATGACAACAAACAACCACTATCGAGCATACCAAAAAAAATGGGGTGGGGATCTGAATAGTTACTCATTAAGATAGTTCCATTCGGGTTTCCGATTAGGAGCTCTTAAAGGAGCTGTTTTAGCTTGTTCCTCGCTTAAAACTCAAGAGCATAGTATGTTTTTAGCTAAAACATGCTTAATATAACAACCTTAACGCTGCACATCAAACTAAAACGAGATAACGTATCCGGCTGCTATGAGTATAGAAGAACAACGCTTAAAAACCCAAGTTGAGTTAGTGGAAATTACCGAAGCTTACGATGATCAACGCTTAGATAATTTCCTGATTACACGCTTGAAAGGAGTGCCTAAAAGTCGTATTTACCGGATTGTGCGTAAAGGCGAAGTCAGAGTCAACAAAAGTCGCGTTGATGCCAAATATCGCCTTTGCATAGGCGACATCGTGCGTATCCCTCCGATTAGAATGGCTGAGGTTGAACAACCTACTGTAGTTTCACATCATTTACAACATAAACTAGACGCCGCTATCTTATATGAAGATGACGGTTTAATTGTGTTAAACAAACCGGCTGGCTTTGCTGTACATGGCGGCAGCGGAATGAATGGCGGTATTATCGAAGCCTTAAGGCAATTAAGACCTGACGCCCACTTCCTTGAATTAATTCACCGCCTAGATAAAGACACGTCAGGTTGTTTATTAATCGCCAAAAAACGTAGCGCATTACGGCAATTGCATGAGTTATTTCGCGAAGATAGGGTGCAAAAAACCTATCTCGCATTACTCGCCGGACGTTGGGCTAAAACTAAACAAACCGTTAACGCGCCGCTACAAAAAAATATCCGTCAAAGCGGCGAACGTATGGTTATGATTAGCGCAACTGGTAAAGAGGCTGAAACCGTCTTCACTCGAATAAAGCTGTATCAGGCTGCCACTCTCGTGGAAGCCGCACCGAAAACCGGCCGCACCCATCAAATCCGTGTCCATGCTAAAAGTTTAGGTCATCCCATCATTGGCGATGAGCGTTATGGTATTGAAGACGTCAACAAACAGTTCAGAAGCAAAGGCTATCATCGGATGTTTTTACATGCGGCAACCTTAACTTTTCAACATCCGGTAACGGGAAAGTCTATGACTATTTCTGCACCGCTACCGGAACAGTTACAACAGTTACTTAACAACGAAGCGTTATAACATGAACATAATAATGAGAGAGGCAATTGATTTAATCATCTTCGACTGGGACGGCACACTGATTGATTCAATAGACTGGATTACCCATTGCTTGCAAAATGCCGCACGACAGTATGGCTGCCATATACCGGAACGGCAAGCCGCCAAAGATGTCATCGGTTTAAGCATCGATAAAGCCATGCATAAACTTTTTTTTCCAGAAGCCGATAGCGAAAAATTGGAACGATTAGTGAGTTATTACAGTCATGAATACTTTTCTAAACCACCGTCACGTGAGGATTTATTTGAAGGCGTATACGATATGTTGGTGCAGTTAAAAAATACAGGCTATCAACTGGCTGTTGCCACAGGTAAAACCCGTCTGGGTTTAAATGAAGCCTTAGCCGGCACTGGCACTGCTGAGCTATTCTGCACCACACGGTGTTCCGATGAAACCGCATCTAAACCCAATCCAAAAATGCTCAATGAAATCCTTGCCCACACCAATATCCCTAAAGAACGCACTTTAATGGTAGGCGACTCCGCTCATGACTTACAAATGGCGATGAATGCAGAAATCGCGTCGATTGCTGTTGCTTGCGGAGCGCATAGTCAAGACTTTTTTACAGCAATTTAATCCGTTATTGTGCTTACAACAACCGACTGAATTATTACATTACTTACAAAACTAACTTATGGCTGAACAAAATTTAAATGGAAACAAACCTGGCTGGGAACGCGAAACGCTGGAAAAATTAGCGTTTGCCGCCTTAACCGAACAAAAAACCGCTAGACGCTGGAATTTAATTTTTAAATTCGCAATGCTGGCGTACTTAATCCTATTACTCGGTGTTGCTGTTTACCCTAAATTGAACAAAAACTTTGTCTCCAGTGATGGCCAACATACCGCTGTCATTAACGTAGTTGGCATGATTGCCGAAGGCAAAGACTCTAATGCCTCAGATTTAATCGAAAGCCTACGCAATGCCGCTAAAGACAAAAATACTAAAGGCATTATTCTGCATGCTAATTCACCTGGCGGTAGCCCTGTGCAATCGGCGTATGTCTATGACGAAATACGCGCACTCAAAAAGCAACACCCTAACCTGCCTATATACACCGTAGTCAGCGACATTTGTGCGTCAGGTTGTTATTACATTGCCGCCGCTAGCGACAAAAATCTTTGTCAGCCAAGCCAGTATCATAGGCTCTATCGGCGTATTAATGGACGGCTTCGGTTATACCAACGGTATGCAAAAGCTAGGCATAGAACGCCGTTTGTTAACCGCTGGCAGCCATAAAGCCATGTTAGACCCGTTCTCGCCCCCTAAAGTTGATGAAACCAAATATATGCAAGGCTTATTAGACGAAGTACATCAACAATTTATTGGCGCAGTAAAAGCGGGTCGCGGTAACCGTTTACACGATGACCCGGATTTATTTTCCGGCTTAGTATGGACCGGTGAGCGTAGCCTAAAACTAGGCATCGCTGACGAGTATGGTAATGATGACTCGGTAGCTAAAAACATCATCGGTGCGGAAAAATTAGTTGATTTCACGAAACAAGAGCAACTCATAGAGCGTCTTGCCGGAAAATTAGGCGAATCTATAGGCTTTGCGTTTGACAGCGTGTTTAAAAATTATTTTTCCCAATCCTTACGATAAAACCAGGAACAGCGTATGCGAATTTTAGTGGTTGAAGACGAACTCACGTTATGTGAACAAATTCGGCATTACTTTGCTGATAAAGGCTATGCGGTTGATACGGCCCATAACGGAACGGACGGGCTTTACATGGGCAAAGAATACCCTATCGATGTTGCGATTATCGACTTAGGACTACCTGATTTTTCGGGTATAGAGCTGATTAAAAAACTGCGTAAAAACAAAATCACCGTGCCGATTTTAATCTTAACCGCGAGAAACCGCTGGCAAGAAAAAAGTCGAAGGTTTAGAAGCCGGTGCCGACGATTATTTAGTTAAACCGTTTCATTACGAAGAATTACTTGCACGTATTAACGCGCTCATCCGGCGCTCAGCGGGCGTTGCGCATCCTGTACTCAGCCACGACAATATTGAACTCGATACCTTAGCTCAAGAAGTCATGGTATCGGGTGAAAAACTAGAGTTAACCGCTTATGAATACAAAGTCTTAGAATATTTAATGCTAAGAAAAGGCGAATTAATTTCTAAAACTGTATTAACCGCACATATTTACGATGAAGACTTCGACCGCGACAGCAATGTCATTGAAGTGTTTATTGGTCGGTTGCGGAAAAAACTCGATCCGGACGGTACGCGCAAACCGATAGAAACCTTACGCGGTCGTGGCTATAGAATCCCGGCCGACAGCTAACCCATCAGCTCTCTATCCGTGCGTAATCAATCACTAAGCTCCCGTCTTATTCTTGCTGAAGGTCTTGTTTTAGCGTTGTTTTTTATTTTAGTCGCGTTATTACTGGAACAAGGCTTCCGCGATAGCGCGGAAAAAGCGCTACAAGAACGTCTGCAAATCCAGATTTATTCATTATTATCGGCGGCTGAAATGGATGAAAGCGGCGATTTAACCATGCCGCCTACGCTACCCGAAGAACGATTTGAAATTCCCGGCTCTGGTCTCTATGGTTTCATCCATCAAGGCCACAAAAAACTTATTTGGCGCTCGCCTTCAGCGATAGGGCTTGATGCTGACGTGCCGAAAGCAATCAAGCCAGGCGATTTTATTTTTAACTTCAGTAAGCAATCACGTTATTCGTTGCACTACGACATAGTCTGGCAAAATTTAAAAGGTGTTGAGCGCGACTATGTGATTACCGTTGAAGAAGACACGCGCTTTGTCAGCGAGCAAGTCGAACAACTGCAAAAAACCTTGCGCTTAGGCCTAGTCATCATCACCATCATTTTGATTTTAATACAAGTCACGGTTTTACGTTGGGGATTAAGTCCACTGCGCAGGATTGCGAAAGACCTAGAAGCCGTCGAACAAGGCCATAAAACCCATTTAGACGGTCAATATCCGCCTGAATTACAAGGCCTAGTCGGTAATTTAAACGTTTTCATTAACATGGAACGCGCGCATTTAGAACGCTACCGCAATAACTTAGCCGATTTAGCACACAGTTTAAAAACACCGCTGGCGATATTGCGCGGTTGCATAGAATCGTTTAACCCTAATACGGTGCAAGAACAAATCGCGCGCATGGATGAAATTGTCGAATACCAATTACACCGAGCCGCCGCAAAAGGTGAGCAAAAAGGTATTAAAACCGTAGACCTAGTCGAAACAGTCAATAAAATTGCAGCCACGTTAAACAAAGTCTATGTCGAAAAAAACATAGTGTTCCAACTACAACTTCCCGATACATGCTTACTATATTGCGAACAAGGCGATTTATACGAAATTGTCGGCAACTTAATGGATAATGCCTGTAAATGGTGCCAACATAACGTTAAAGTGACGGTCAGCTTAAAACCCCGCAAAGCAAGGCGTGACTTCACCGCCTTGCTCGAAATCGAAGACGATGGCCCAGGTATTCCGGTTGGCAAATTCAACGACATATTAAAACGTGGTGTACGTGCCGATGAAAACATACACGGTCACGGCATAGGCGTCACCGTTGTTTTTGAGTTAATCAACTTATTAGGCGGTAAATTAGAAGGGGGTAAAAGCCAAAGCTTAGGGGGTATGCGGTGGAGTATTTATTTTCCATAATCTAAGCAGTGGTGGTGTTACGGCTGTTAAACCGCTTCCAACTAGAAATCCATAGTTTTGCACACACCCGCCATTCCGGCATGGATTGCCGGAATCCAGTGCCATGGATGGCACTCCCCAAGCACATCCCTGTGTTCTAGATCTCGGCAATCCCTAAAGTAGATTCGCAATTAAGCCATACAAGCCGGTAATGCGCAGAAACACCGCTCGTACTTCATTACGCGTTAACTACGGGCAAAACGTTGGGATGGCTTAGCCCGTACAACTTTGTCTAACCAAGGTAGCTCAATGCCAAATACCTCACGATATAAAACGACAACACATGGCAGTTAACCGCTAAGTCTGTTAAAAACTGCTCAATCTCAGCGGCGCCCAATTCATTAGGATGGCACTTACCGTGGAATAAAATAAAGCGCTTAATCTATTGCAGATAAGCGTCTTTAGTACTAATACTGCAATACTTCACACCCAACCAATCACGCACCTGATCAAGCAACTTAGGAAGGGGAATTTATAGATGTATAACTCAATACTAACAAAAAGATTGCTAACGACTGGGTTGTATATTAATATCCTTAAAAAACAATAAACACGAATCGGGAAACACACCGATTTGTGTGTGATCCGTGGCACCTAAAAAAGGGGGCTACTTTACGTTGAGTATTAAGGAAACAAATGAGCATAAAATTACTATTCTCAGAATATTTCGAAATTGATGGGGATGTGCTAGATGCTTATGGAGCCCTTAATATCTGCATTGATGCGGACTTACCATTATTCATAGACCCATTTTTATTATTTTCCTCGGAAAAACCAGAGTACACCGAATTACACGATCAAATCGTAAATCACTTAATTGCCCTCAAAGAACTTGCCACTAATAATCCAAGTGTTGACGCTAGATTATTTCAGTTTCCAGAGGTGAAACAAAATTGGCTAGGCTTATGTAAATGGGGGAATGTTGGAAAAGGATTAGGGCCACAATTTGCCGGCAATTTGATTAAAGCATTTAATGGATTTTATTCAAATTTTGGCAATGAAACTATTTCATCCTCAGCCCATATAGAAAAACTAACATTAGTTGGCGCCGGAATTGGCCGCGACTTTATAAGTGATTTCACAACCAACATCATGCTTGAGTTTCTTTTGGAGTATACACAAAAATTTTGCACTTAAATATTTGAGAGAAGATCAAAGAAAAGAATTTTCAGTAAGGTGCAAATTTAATAATGAATTAATGGCTTGGTTGCCAAGGTCTTTTGTTCTTCCATACTTCTATTTAGAAAATGGTGATTACATTCTCTTAACCCCTTTAGACATACTAACTAAAGATGAGGCCTTTATTTGTCACAGTGATCTAAGAAGTCAATTTAGAAGAATAACTAATGCCTTAGAAAACTCATCACTTCGTGATGCAATTAATCACTATTTCCAAAAAAGACTGCCGAAACAACCCAAACAAAAAGATATAGAGAGAGCTATCGGCGAAACTATAAAAGAGTATCCTGAAATATTGGATTACTACATCAAACACAAAGAGAATACGAAAGACAAAGCGGCTAAAATTTCTGCCGAAAAAAATTGAAATAATTAAAACAGAGCTAATTTCAACCCTTGCGGAATTTTGTGAAAGAGTATCAGGGAGCAGTAATTTTTTCGGTATAAAGCCGACGAGTTATGAAGCAGCTCTTAAACGCGCCCACTATTTAAAGGATGTCATTGAAAATAATGATGGCTACAGAATTTTTTACAAGAAAGGTAAAGCAATAGCATCTGAAGAAACAATTCAGAGAATATTTAAACTAACATGGTTCGCAACTCCTTATGACGTTAATTCCGAAGTAAATAATGGAAGAGGCCCAGCAGATTATAAAATATCATACGGAGAGCGAGATTCTACAATCGTAGAATTCAAACTTGCAGCTTCTACTTCATTAAAGAGAAATCTGTTGAACCAAACAGAGATATATAAAAAAGCATCAAAATCAATAAGTGATATAAAGGTTATCTTGTGTTATACGAAAGCTGAGATAATTAAAGTAAGTCGCATTCTTAAAAGTATAGATCAGGAAGGCGCAGAAAATATTGTAATTATTGATGCCACAAACAAGCTTTCTGCATCAATGATATGAGTTTGTTTTTCGTCACATAGAGGGACCAACCAACTCATAAGGCGTATAGATGTAAGGTGGATTCGCCGATAGGCAATCCGCCCTCGGGGTACACCGATGGCGGTTTGCTGTCGCGAAACCGCCCTACGCCTATGTTATTATTCACGCTGACGCGATAAGGTGTGTCAAGATTAAATAAAGTCTACATTTGATTGCGGGTATTTGAATATGATTAGAATGCTTTATTTAAGCCAAGCTGCAATCGGAATTACTAAAGAGCAAGTAAAAAACATTTTAGAGGTTTCTCAACGGAATAACACACGGTTAGGTGTTACCGGTGTTCTTGTTCATGGTGGAAATTTATTTGTCCAAGTGCTAGAAGGACCCGAAACAACAGTGCTTAAGCAGTATGTCAAGATCATAGATGACCGAAGACACAGTGATTGCCGAATAATCCATATATCCCCCGCAAACGAACGCATGTTTCAAAATTGGTCAATGGGCAATATCGAATCCGATCCATTAGAGTTTCAGCATGTGCGAGGATTGCTTACACATCGCCTAGAGTCGGTGAACTCAAAAGAGTTTGCGGCTACAATGCGAGAATTTCTTAAGGTATTAAATTCCAACCCACAGTAGTAATTTCTGGGCTTTGATATAACTGGGTCAACGGGGTTAGACTTCCAAGTGACTTGTAAGTAAAAATCCAGATTTACCTTACTAACAACCAAAGCCATGACAACTATCATAGAACTGGAAACCGAACGCTTGTATTTGCGTCAATGGCAAGCAAGCGACTTTAAACCGTTTGCTGAGCTCAATGCTGACGCTAGCGTCATGGCATATTTTCCTAATCGTTTAACGCACGTCGAGAGCGACGCTATGGCTATGCGTTGCCAAGCCTTAATCGCGGAACGAGGTTGGGGTTTTTGGGCGGTAGAATTAAAAGCGGCACACGACTTCATAGGCTTTGTAGGTTTGCACATACCTTCAGCTAATCTGCCTTTTTCGCCTTGTGTAGAGATTGGCTGGCGCCTAGCCGTCCGGTATTGGCGGCAAGGCTATGCCACCGAAGCGGCACAAGCGGCGTTGACCGTGGGTTTTCAGCGCTTGAACTTGCCGGAAATCGTTGCCTTCACTGCGCTGCATAACACACGCTCACGCGCAGTCATGCAGCGCTTGGGGATGATAGAGCAACCAACAACCTTTCTCCATCCTGACCTTAATCCTACTCATGTCTTAGCCGAACATTGTTGGTTTAAGCTGAGTAACCCAAACCTAACTCACTAACAACATATTATCCAACGCACGCTTAGCTAATAATGCTTCTTGTTCAGGTACTTGAATTTGATTAATGACATAACCTTGAACCAGATTCTCCAACACCCACGCTAAATGCTGAGGATCGGTTCTAAACATGGTCGAACACATGCACAACATAGGCGACATAAAATGAACATGCTTGCCTTGTGCTTTACACTCTTCGTTTAAGCGATTCACCATGTTTAACTCAGTTGCCACCAACCAACGCGTATTAGGCTCGGCGGCTCTAATCGTGCTTAAAATATACTCAGTAGAACCGACATAATCGGCTTTTTTGACACACCTCAAAACACGCTTCAGGATGGGCAATAACAATAGTTTCCGGATGGCGGGTTAAAAAATTATCAATTTGCTCTGGTTTAAACATCTGATGCACTGAACAAAAACCATTCCATAAAATAATTTTGGCGTCTTTGATTTGTTCATCGGTTAAACCACCTTTAGGCTTAGTAAAATCCCAGGTTACCATCTGCTCTAACGGAATACCCATACGAAAACCGGTATTACGCCCTAAATGTTGATCGGGGAAAAACAGCACTTTTTTCGCGTTTAGCAAAACTCCATTGCAGAATTTTTTGTGCATTCGACGAGGTACAAACAATCCCGTCATGACGACCGCAAAACGCTTTTAAATCGGCAGAGGAATTAATATACGTCACTGGCGTCACGGTATTGTCAGCATCAATCACCTCGGACAACTCGGCCCAGCATTGTCTCACCTTATGCAAATTAGCCATATCGGCCATAGAACAGCCCGCTGCTAAATCAGGCAAAATCGCCACTTGCTCAGGGCGCGACAAAATATCCGCCACTTCTGCCATAAAATGCACACCGCAAAACACAATATACTCTGCCGCAGATTGTGCCGCATTACGCGACAATTTTAGCGAATCACCGGTAAAATCAGCATGTTTAAACACCTCATCACGTTGATAATGATGGCCTAAAATCACACAGCGCTCACCTAATTCGGCTTTGGCAGCGACAATACGCGCATCGCATTCATCATCTTCTAGTAACGCATAGTCTTGAAACGGTAACGACATAAACACCTTAAGAAAAAAAGTAACCGGTGCATTGTAAGAGTTTCGGTTACTAATTTCTATACTGAAGTAATAAAGCTGAAAGTATTTAAAATCAGGGTGTTAATAGAGCTGGCATCATCGCCTAAATCAGCGCCTTGAAAATAACCGGCTACCAACTTAAGTAGGGCCAGGACATTCAGAGCGCATAACGCCAGGGATGGCGTGTAGTAGGGCAACGCAGGAGCAGTTGCCGAGGACGCCGTAAATACATCCCTGTAGGCTTGGCGGCAGCATCCCTGCTGCCAACACCTGCTCTCTAAACGTCC
>NZ_LAJX01000114.1 GCF_000963695.1 Methylocucumis oryzae | reverse complement strand
AGCGTTTACCACCTTGAAGGACCCGAGCAACGCCCGCTTTTAGTCCTAGGCTTAGGTTTAATAAAATTTGGTCATAGAATCAATATCAGCGTTGCTGAAGATTTATCCGCAGTTGATCATGATATTACTTCGATACGTTTAGCTTATTTCGAGCTGACTTTAATTATTTTTGTCAGTGCGATTTTATTACAACGAGGGGATGTAAAACGCTCTTTGCTACCTCTTGTAAAGATAGGTAATGAACTAGAACAAGTCGCTGTTAAACATCAGCAGCACATTGATTTAGACGTGCCCATAGAAATCCAGCCTTTAGTTAAAGAAATCAATCGCTTGCTGGAATTAGTCGCGCGCCGGTTGCAACAATCGCGCACTGCGATTGGCAATTTAGCTCACGCGTTGAAACAGCCTATGGCACTGTTATTTAAAGTGGCCGAGCATCCTGCCTTTGAAGACTATCCTGAGCTAAAACAGCAATTACAAGCTCAAATCGACAACATCCACCACTGCATAGAACGTGAACTGAAGCGCGCCCGCATTGCTGGTGATCAACAAGTAAGCACCGCGTTTAATCCTCGTGAGGAACTCTACAGTTTGGCAGAGTTACTGAAAAATATTTACGCGGAAAAGCAATTAACAATTTCTGTCTCTGCGCCTGATTTACGAATTCATTTGGATAGGGAAGATATGCTGGAAATAATAGGCAATTTAATGGATAACGCCTGTAAATGGGCTAAGCACGAGGTCAGTGTTGACGTCGTTTTTACCAATGACCTGACTATTGCGATAGCCGACGATGGGCCAGGTTGCAGTGAAGCAGAGGCGCAATTGTTGACGCAACGAGGATTACGGTTAGATGAGTCAGTAAAAGGTCACGGTCTTGGTTTAGCCATTGTTTCTGACATCGTAAATTCATACAAAGGCGAATTACAGATTAGTCGCTGCCAACGATTAGGTGGATTTCTGGCTACCGTGGTGTTACCTTTGTGTTAATAAAAACTCAATAAATTTACTAGTCACCTTGCCAACTGCTCATTTTTAAGTTTCAATTCATGTCAAGCCGTTATTCTACGCAGTACGCGTAGTAAGTTTACTTAAAAGGTAGACGACGCCATGCGTTTTCACGACCTTTTGTACGACTAACCGGTACTAGAACATGAATAACAATAATCCACTATTATCGCTGTTGTTGCTAGCAATTATCGCATTTGACGCGATGGCTGATGAACAAACCAGTTTGAATAATCTTAACGTCACAGAAGGCGTAACGACATCTCAATTACCTACCGTTGAAGTTGTTGGCGAAAGCAACACTAAAGGTCAGAATATGTCTGGTTCGGTATCAGTGTTAGACAAAGAACGGTTATTTATTGACCAAGTATTTACCGTTAATGAAGCGTTACGCAAGACCCCAGGCGTGTACGTTCGCGATGAAGAAGGTTTTGGTATTCGACCGAATATTGGCATCCGAGGCATGAATCCATTTCGCTCTACCAAAGTGTTGTTTCTGGAAGATGGATTACCGTTTAACTATGCGCCTTATGGCGACAATGATATTTACTACCATCCACCGATAGAGCGTTATGATGGTGTAGAAATTTTTAAAGGCGCTGATTTAACGCAGTTTGGTCCACAAACCATCAACGGTGCTATCAATTACCTAACCCCACAAGTACCGACTAAACCGGGTGGTTTTGCTAGTTTTACCGGCGGTAATCGCGATTACCTAAACGGTCATTTACGCTACGGCGGCATGGCTAATAAAGTTTCAGGCATCGACGCTGCAGGTGGTGTTATCGACTACATTCATAAGGAAGGTCAAGGTGCCCGCGACAACACCTTTGTCGAACTAGATGATGTCAATTTAAAAAGCATCATAGATATTAACAGTCGTCATCGTTTGACGTTTCGCGGTGATTTTTACCAAGAAGACTCGCAATCGACCTTTGGTTTGACCGAAGCAGAATACCGCAATTTTGGCGCACGCTATAACCCGTTCAAAAACGACCGTTTTACCACTGAACGCTGGGCGACTTCGGCAACCCATGAGTATTATTTGAATAATAACATGACTTTATCGACCAGTTTTTACTGGACAACTTTCCACCGTGATTTCTGGCGGCAAATGAATCAACAGCCAACCGATTTGAACTGCGATAATGCGGGCTATGTGGGATACCGCGAACAAAGACTTAACGGTGAAGCGATTAATGTTGATAGCTGCAATTTTACTCGTGGGCGTCTTCGTAATTATGACACCTGGGGCATTACCCCTACATTACATGCTAGCCATCAATTATTCGGTATTGATAGCGAATTAGATGTAGGATTTCGCGCTCATTTTGAAAGCCAATATCGCACCACTGTTGACGGTAGCACCCCAACTGCACGTTCTGGTATGGTCATTGAAAATAGCGACCGTTTTGCCGACGCCTACGCCGGTTTTATGCAAAATAAATTCATCATAGGACGCTGGACTGCCACGCCTGGTGTCAGAGTTGAATCGGTTAGCTATGAGCGTATTAACAACTTGCCAGGGCAACAGGCAAGTGGTGAAAACAGCATGACAGAACCTCTACCATCATTCTCGTTAACGTACAGCCCGATTGACCAGGCCACCTTATTTTTTGGCTTTCATCGTGGTTTTGCGCCGCCTAGGGTTGAGGACAGCGTTTATAACAATGGTAATAGCGTAGAAATCGGCCCAGAAAAAAGTTGGAATTATGAAGTAGGCGTTCGTAGTCAGCCACTTACCGGTATGAAAACCGAATTGACTTTTTTTCCATAACGACTTTGAGGCGTTGACTGTTTTAGGCACGGTAGGCGGTAACGACACGCCGGTTGCACAAGGTCAGGCCTTGTTTCAAGGTATTGAATTCATGAGTCGTATGGATTTTGGCGATTTTTTTCATTCTAGCCATAACCCCTATGTAGAAGTTGCTTACACATGGATACCTACTGCCGATACGACGACAGCATTTCGTTGTTTACCGTTATCAGACGGCTCTATTTCGTCTAACTGTCCAGGTGGTTTAGTGTACGGTTCAGCACCTGGTAAACGTTCGCCTTATGCACCAGAACATCTACTTACTGCGACAGTAGGTTATTCACATGCTAGCGGTTTCGATGCACATTTTGAAACCGTGTTTGTCGCCGAGCAGTTTGCCGATTTCATGAATTTAGAAAATGCTGCTGACCATCCTAACGGTCCTAATAGCGTTGAAGCAAGATCAGGTCAGTATGGCAAAATCAGCGACTATGCCATTGTTAATTTCGCGACCTCTTATCGCCTATATAAAGACTTGACGCTTTATGTGTCGCTCAAAAACATGCTCGATAATGTTTATATCGTTGATAGAGTGCGCGGCATATTGCCGGGTTCGCCGAGACTAGTGCAGGCGGGGTTTAAATATGAATTTTAAAACTCATGCTGGGTAGATCATTGATTGAATTTGCTATTCGTCAGCCTGCCCACCATCCGTGAAGCTGAAAGTTATCTACCGCTGCAATGTTCGACTATTTTTCTAACAATCAGCTGCGCATTAGGTTAATACCGCTAACAAAAATGTTATAGATTTAATTGTATTATTCATCGGTCTCTCGCAAGCATATATAAATGCTGCTTGTCAGCATGTGTTAATCATGTCAATGACCAATTTAATAAGGGTTTCCGATGAAAATCATTCAAACAGTAGTGTTTTGTTTCTTATTTTTGTTAACTGCTTGTTGCACTGTGCCACCCATAAGACCTAGTACGGCTCTACCCGATGATTACAGCTTTGCCAAAACCTATTTGACTTGGCTGATTCAAGAGACCATGGCGGAACAAAAACGTTGAGGGCTTAAGTATTGCGCTGGTTGATGAGCAAAAAGTGGTATGGGCGCAAGGTTTTGGTTATGCCGATGCGGCTAATAAAATTCCGGCAACACCTGAAACGGTTTACCGGATGGGTTCAATTTCTAAATTATTTACCGATACTTTAGTCATGCAATTAGCTGAACAAGGTAAATTAAATATCGATAAGCCGTTACAAACCTATTTACCCGATTTCTGGATTAAGACTCGGTTTACCGATGCTGGGCCTATCACACCGCGCAACATCATGACTCATCATTCTGGCTTGCCGGGTGATATGAGTAATGGCATGTGGATACAACAGCCTAAGCCTTTTTCGCAACTAGTTGGTCAGCTTAAAGATGAATATATCGCTTATCCGCCGAATACGATTTGGTCGTATTCCAACTTGGGTTTAAACGTTATTAGGTGCGATGGTTGAGCGCGTTGCGGGTAAAGATTTCAACATCTATGCTAAAGAACAGTTATTGCAGCCTTTAGGCATGGTTAACGCTGAGTTTTCTCAAGCACTAGTGGGTAATAACGTAGCCAAAGCCTATAAAAACTATAATGAAACCAACGAAGTTCCGTTACGCGACACGCCGGCTGGTGGTTTAAATGCGAACGTGTTGGATATGAGTCGTTTTATCAAAATGGTGTTTGCTGATGGTAAAGTTAATGGTCGGCAAAATTTTACAGCCCGCAACGTTAAAGGAAATGCTACGTTCACAAAATGAGCAGGTAGCGCTTGATGTTGGTTTTCAGATTGGTCTAGGTTGGATGTTGCGTAATAACCTTAATATAGGCACGATTGCAGAACATGGCGGTGCTACGTTATATCACCGAAGCCAACTTAGTTTATTACCTGAACACAAGCTAGGCATTATCATTTCAGTGAACTCGCCACCGACGGGCGATTTGTTAATGAAAGTGACTAACACAGCTTTAAAATTAGCCGTGGCAGTAAAAACCGGTAAGCAAATACCTATCGACGATGATGACCAGCCGCAACAAAGCACGCGCATGCTGACTACAGAAGAGCGACAAAAAGCAGCAGGACAATATGCGACGGTACTCGGTTATGCTAGGTTAACTGCTGATGGCGATGAACTGGTTACCGAAATTGACGGTAAAACCTTGGATTTTGTCGTTCGACAAGATGGTTATTTTAGCCTTCGTTATAAGCTGTTTGGCTTATTTCCTATTCAGCCTAAAGCACTGGCCGACGTTGGTTTATCGCTACGCAGCATTGCCGGTCATGATTTGGTTTTAGCGCATTATCAGGGGCAAACGTTTGTTGTCGGGGAAAAAATTAAACCTGTTCCCATTCCGAATGCGTTGCGTAACCGCTTAGGCGAATATCAGATTATTAATCTTGCTGATGGTGATGGGGTGGTGCCAAGGCAATGCGCGATTCGTGAGAAAGACGGTTTTTTAATGCTAGAGTATTCCTTACCAGAGTTTGAAATTAACAATATGACTCTTCCGATAGCACCACTTTCCGATACTGAAGCGCTAATTCTTGGTTTAGGTCGAGGTATGCAGGAAACGGTTCGTATCGTAAACCAAAATGGAACCGAGTACGTGACGTATTCTGGGTATTTATTGCAAAAGAAATGAGCGTTGCTGGCTTGAATGAATAAAAATCATGATGTTGTGGTTAGGAATCAGGAGAAAGGGCTTTGTTATTTAGCGCTAAATTTATTGATTGTACTCATTTCAACGCTATTAAGTATTGCTAGTTTGATAAAACTGCCAACCGCGTATTTGATAGCACTGCATTTATATTCGCTTAACCAATGTTTATATGGCTAGACGTGCTAAGCTCGTTTAAAAAAGAATCACCCCTGTTGTCGTCAATTGTTTTAGCTTTTGTCATGCAGGTGTAATAATTTTGCAATAAATAACTAAGTCTATATAGATAAAAGAATTTTTACTTTTATTCATAGACTTGCCGCTTATCGATATAACCCTGGTTTTGATTACCTACAATAGTTTAGGTCGTGACATTAGTCTGAACTGAGCTAAAGTCCTGCCAAACGCATTCATAGTCATATAACTGTAATGATTGTTTGTCATACTTTCTCAATCTTAATATCAATGAGAAATACATGATGAAGCGTTTGGGTCTTTTGTTGATTCTTTTTGCTTGTTTGCCGTCGCTCGCGTCGGCGTGGTGGAGCGATGACTGGGGCTATAAGAAAAAGCTCAGCATCGATGCGAAAAAATTGCAGCAAGATGGCGTGAAATTGCCCGAAGATGCCTTCGCCTTAGTGCGGTTACATACCGGCAATTTCGCTAATTTTTTAGAGCTGGCTGAAAACGGCAAAGATTTTAGAGTCTTAGCCGATGATGAAAAAACACCGCTAAAATTCTATATCGAAAAATTTGATGCGTTAAACGAAATGGCGTTAATTTGGGTTAAGTTACCTAAAGAACTCGCGACCGCCGCAGAACCTAGCTTTTGGTTGTATTACGGCAACGCCGAGGCGGTAGACGCACAAGATAGCAAAGGCGCTTATGATGTTAGCGAAGTCTTAAGCTATCAATTTGAATCGGCTAGTTTCAAAGACATGACCGCTAATGCCACTAACCCCACTGAATCGACTGCCACTTATGGTGAAGGCGGCTTAATTGCCGGTGCAGCGGTATTTCAAGGCAAACAACGCGTAAAAATTCCTAATGCCCCTTCTTTAGTGATGGCAGCCGCTAGCGGTTGGACCATCTCCACCTGGTTGAAATTCGACCAAGCTCAGCCAGCCGTCATTTTTCAACGCGCCAGCAACGCTAATGGCGTGACGTTAAGCTTAAAAGACCAAACCCCTGTCCTTGACATCACCGATGCCTCCGGTGCCAAGCAAGTGTTAACCGCACAAGCCACCGTCGCCCCCGGCACCTGGCATAACTTAACCGTCACCGCAGGCAATGGTACTGTCACGCTGTATATCGATGGCGCTGCCGCCGGTCAAGTATCGGTAAACTTAGCCGACATTAGCGGCGAAATGAGTTTAGGCGCGGATTTAACCGGTGCCAATGGATTTACCGGCATGATAGACCAATTCACCGTGTACAAAACCGTTAAAGACGCTAACGCCATTAAGTTCGACGTACAAATGCAAGGCGTAGGCTCGGCATTGCTGAGTTATGGCGATGACTTAACGCCTGATAGCGATGGCGAAGAGGGCGAATCTTATTTCATGGCGACCCTAGACAACGTGACTATCGACGGCTGGGTCATCATCGGCATCTTAGGCGTGATGTTTGTCATTAGCTGGATGGTGATGCTCGTCAAAATCATCGTCATTAACCGGGTACACGGACAAAACAAAAAAAAHAAAAAAATTCGAGGAAGCGTTTTAGCAAAATCGGTGTGCAAGACCTGACGTCACTTAACCACGAAAGACGGCGAAGACGATGAGCAGTTCGAAGAATCACCGCTGCTGTTCTCACTCACCGAACACCAAAACAGCTACGCCGGCTCGTCGATTTATCGGATTTATCACACCGGCGTTGACGAAATGAATAAACGCTTACGCAATGGCAACAAAACCTTAAGCGCTGGCGCTATGCAAGCGGTAAAAGCGTCCATGGATGCCGTCGTGGTCAGAGAACTGCAAAAACTCAATTCACAAATGGTGTTATTAACCATCGCGATTAGTGGTGGCCCGTTCTTAGGCCTATTAGGCACCGTGGTCGGCGTTATGATTACCTTCGCGGCGATTGCCGTCAGCGGTGAAGTCAACGTCAACTCCATCGCCCCCGGTATTGCTGCCGCGTTAACCGCGACGGTTGCCGGGTTAGGCGTCGCGATTCCAGCCTTGTTTGGCTACAACTACTTAGGCAGTCGGATAAAAAGTCGTCACCGCTGATATGCAAGTGTTTGTCGATGAATTTGTTGCCAAACTGGCCGAACAA
>NZ_LAJX01000113.1 GCF_000963695.1 Methylocucumis oryzae | reverse complement strand
TCCAGCAACTTGCCGAAAAAGGTTACCAACTTAAGACGGGACAGGTCATTCAGAACGAAGGACGCCGTAAATACGCCCCTGTAGGCTTGGCGGCAGCATCCCTGCTGCCGACACCATCGCTCTAAACGCCCTATCCCATCTTAAGTGTGTATAGCCCCGAAAAACAATCCAAGCACAGTAAAATCAGAGTCAATTAAGAACGCAGTTCTGTTATTGAGCTACTAGACCAAGTGCAAGAACTACCCAAGAATCAGATACTGATTGATAATCAACGACTGTTATCTATCCACTCGTATAACTCAGTCATAGCGGGGTCACATTTACAACAACTTGTCCCGCATGATGATTCTTGCGACAATTTACGCACATTGCCTTTATTGACCCATTTCGTCAACATGCCCCGTATGGCATCCGCTTCGACATTAAAATGCAGTGCTATGTCTTTCAGCGATACACGGCGCTGTTGTCTTACATAATCGCGTAATTCGGACAAAATCATATTATCCTCCTAACACCGCTTTGTTTGATTGCTTACCACCTAACCATAGCATAGTAATAATTAAGGCAAAGCCGAGTACTAAACTATTAATCCAAAACAATGCATCCGATGGATGCTGCTGATAACTCATGATTTGATAAAACAATGTCGCTGTCATGTAAGCGATGCCGGTCGTCCAAAGCACGACAAACAGCGTCCAACGCAGATTAGTTTCGCGATAAATCGCAGCCGTAGCGGCTACGCAAGGGGAATACAATAAAATAAATAATAAATAGGCAAACGCGCCAATTTTGACCATCGAAACTTTGTTGCATAGCTTTAAACGTATCGGTATTAACGGCTTGTTCATTAGCGGCAACCGCCACATCATCAACCGCGCCTATATTCAATCCTAGCGGGTCTAATAAGTTATCTCTAACCTTAGCCAAGTTTTCAGGGATGGATAAACAGGCATCTAGTAACGCCGTTTTCAAATCAAAAACAGATTGCTCTGACTGGTCTTTTGTGAGCAACTGGCTATACAAGGCATCCAACGTACCAACAACAGCTTCTTTAGCTAACACTCCGGTAAAAATACCCACGGTAGCAGGCCAATTATCATCTGCAATACCCATAGGTTTAAATATTGGCGTCATGCTTCTGCCTATCGCGCTAAGCACCGATTTATCAGTATTTTCTTTATCGAAACTACCATCGATACCCCAAGCGTTTAAGATGTTTAACACTAACACCATAGGTACAATAACTTTACCTGCGTTAACGATAAAGCCTTTTAAGCGATCCCAGGTACGCAATAACACACCGCTTACCGTCGGCATGTGGTAAGCGGGTAACTCCATAATAAACGGTGTACTATGCCCTTTTAATAGAGTATGACGCATAATCAAACCGGTTAGCACAGCCACCACAATACCGAGTAAGTACAAACCAAAAACTAGATTCTGCCCGCCTACTGGAAAAAAAGCAGCCGCAAATAACGCATAAACCGGTAAACGCGCGCCACACGACATAAAAGGATTCATTAAATTGGTGAGTACTCGGTCACGCTGATTTTCTAAAGTACGCGTTGCCATAATCGCTGGTACGTTACAACCAAAGCCAACAATCATCGGTACAAAGGATTTACCCGGCAACCCTAACAGCCGCATCAATCTATCCATTACAAATGCAGCTCTTGCCATATAGCCTGAATCCTCTAGCGCAGACAAAAACATGAATAAAAAGCCTACGATAGGAATAAACGTAGCAACGACTTGTATACCACCACCTATCCCCTTAGTGAGTAATACGATTAACCACTCAGGCCAATGTAAATCTGTCAACCAAAACGCCTAAACCATCAACCAGTAACGCACCCACGGCTTTATCAAAGAAATCGACAAACGCGCTGCCTATGTTAATAGTAAACATAAACATTAAGTACATGACTAACAAAAAGACCGGGATACCCAAATAGCGGTTTAGTACAAAACGGTCAATTTGTTCAGTGGTATGACGGCTCACCTCATTGAGTTTACAAACATTTTCTGAAGTCAATGCATTAACAAAACCATATCGGGCATCGGCCGCTAAAATGTCAATTTCTTCGTGGGTCTCTGCTTGAATCTGTTGTTGTAACTGCGCTACTTTATCGTTATAGCCAACACCGATAATGGCTTTAGCTAAAGTATCGTCTTCAAGTAAGCGAATAGTTAGCCAGCGTAAATCACATGGATAAGTGGCCGCGATAGTTGTTAATTCAGATGACAACGTATGAATAGCATTTTCAAGCTGGCTATGGTAGGCAATAGCAATACTAGGGATAGGTTTAACGAGTGCGGCTTGATTGATAGTATTTTTTAACTCGTGTATACCTTGGCGTATCGCGGCAGATATAGGCACTACTGGACAACCTAACCGCTCAGCCAAGTGGTTTGTATCGATTTTTATCCCGCGCTGTTTGACGGCATCCATCATGTTTAACACAACAATCATGGGGACGCGCATTTCTACTAACTGACATGTCAAGTAGAGATTACGCTCGATATTAGACGCATCAACGACATTAATGATTAAGTCAGCATGATGCCCTGCGACATAATCGCGCGCAATTTTCTCATCAATAGAGACATAATCATCAGCTGATTCTAGTGAATACGTGCCTGGTAAATCGACAAGGTTGATTAGCTTCCCGGCATGTTGATATTGACCGGTTTTTTTTTCAACCGTAACTCCCGGCCAATTCCCAACATGTTGCTTAGCACCCGTTAATACATTAAATAACGTGGTCTTGCCGCAATTAGGATTACCAACGACTGCAACGGTAAATTCCGCATCCATTACAACTTCTCAATTAACACGACTTCAGCTTCGTCTTTGCGCAATGTTAAAGCAAAGCCACGCAATTTAATTTCAACTGGGTCGCCAAGCGGTGCAAATCGAGTTACGCTAAATGATGTACCGGGCGTTAAACCCATTGCTAACAAAACGTTTTCGATATGCTTTACCGGCCTGGTCAAAACCTATGATTTTACCTAAATCACCGACATTAAGATTTTTTAATTTAACAACCATATACCCGCCCGTTCTAATGCTAAAAACCAAAGAACAATTAAGCAATAATCATTCTCATTTGTTCTGAATATATCACAGGACGGTAGTGCTGCAAATTGATTTTAATCAATACCGAGCGCTTATTGATAAAACGGCCGGACAAAAGGTTATCCGGCGTAAAGCATTAAGCTGAAATTAATCGACAATATCGCATTTTGTGCGCGAAGCATCTACCCGATCTCTTAATTCTTTCCCAGGTTTAAAATGCGGCACATGTTTTTTGGATAAGGCGACAGACTCGCCTGTTTTAGGATTACGCCCCATTCTCGGTGGACGCAAGTGTAAAGAGAAGCTACCAAAGCCACGGATTTCAATTCTTTCTCCCGTTGCTAAGGCTTCATTCATTTTTTCGATAATACATTTGACAGCTAATTCAACATCTTTTATTGCAAGATGCGGCTGTTGTTTAGCAAGCGCTTCTATTAACTCGGATTTTGTCACAATCTATCCTATGAAAAAAAAATAAAATCGGAGAGCATTGAGTATGCTCTCCGTTTAGGTTTTTATTTTTCCATTTGCTTAAAGATGTCGCCGAGGGTTGGCGTACCAGCAGCTGACTGAGAATGATCTTTGATGCTATTGGTTTCTTCTTCTATCTCTTTTGCTTTGATAGACAATGAAATAGTCTTGCTTTTCTTATCAACGCCTATGAATTTAGCATCAACCGTGTCACCTTCTTTCAATAAAGTACGGGCATCTTCAACACGATCACGCTGAATTTCAGAAGCACGGATATAACCTTCAACATAGTCAGCTAATGTCACTACCGCACCTTTGGCATCGACTTCTTTTATCGTGCCTTTTACTAGGCTGCCTTTTTCATGGGTTGCTAAGTAATTTTGGAAGGGGTCTTGTTCTAATTGCTTAATGCCTAACGATATACGCTCACGTTCAGAATCGACGGCTAAAATGACGGTTTCTAATTCATCACCTTTCTTAAAGTCACGAATGGATGCCTCTCCATCTTCAGCCCAAGAAATATCAGACATGTGAACTAAACCATCAATACCACCATCAAGACCGATGAAGATACCGAAATCAGTGATTGATTTGATTTTGCCGGTAATTTTATCGCCTTTATTATGCGTTGCTGCAAACTCATCCCACGGATTAGGCTTGCATTGTTTCATGCCTAATGAAATACGACGGCGATCTTCGTCGATTTCCAATACCATGATTTCAACTTCATCGCCTAATTGCACTAACTTAGCTGGGTTAACGTTTTTATTGGTCCAATCCATTTCAGAAACGTGTACTAAACCTTCTACACCTTCTTCAATTTCTACGAAGCAGCCATAATCCGTTAAGTTATTGACTTTACCGAAGACGCGTGTGCCAGCTGGATAGCGGCGGGCAATGTTTTGCCATGGGTCTTCGTTCATTTGTTTCATGCCTAATGAAACGCGGTTTTTGTCTTTGTCGTATTTTAAAACTTTAACTTTAATTTCTTGACCGATTTCCACACACTCAGATGGATGGCGAACACGACGCCAAGCCATATCGGTAATATGCAATAAACCGTCGATACCACCTAAATCTATGAAAGCACCGTAATCGGTTAAGTTTTTAACCACACCGGTAACAATTGCACCTTCTTCTAGTGTTTTCAACAATTCTTCACGTTCTGCACTGTATTCTTTTTCAACAACAGCACGACGCGATAACACAACGTTATTACGCTTTTGGTCAATTTTAATAACTTTAAATTCTAAGTCGCGATTTTCCAAAAAGCTGGTATCGCGAACCGGTCTGACGTCAACTAATGAACCGGGCAAGAAGGCACGTAATGCACCTACCGCTACAGTAAAGCCACCACGAACTTTACCGGTGATACGGCCAATGATAGTCGCATCTTTTTCAAATGCGGTTTCAAGCTCAGACCAAGCTTTATTTTTCTTTGCTTTATCCCGAGAAAGCAGCGTCGCGCCTAAACCATCTTCAAACAAGTCCAATGCGACTTCAATTTCGTCGCCAATAGCAACTTCCAATTCGCCATCGTTGTTCAGAAATTGCCATTTAGGGATGACACCTTCTGATTTAGAATGGGTGCTAACAATGACCATATCGTTTTCGATATCAATCACCGTACCCATTAACATTGCACCAGGACTCATCTGGGTCTTGGTTAAACTTTCTTCAAGTAATGCAGCAAAGCTTTCGCTCATTTTCAATATTCCTAAGCTAGTTGTAAAAAAACCTAGCCAATCTGTTAATAGTTAAAAAATGTAATAATAGGCCTAAGCCGCTCATTCATGAACGAACTGCAGCACTGTGTTTATTACGGCGTCTATGGTCATATCAGAAGAATCAATAAAAAGCGCATCGTCTGCCAAGCTAAGAGGTGCGGTAGCCCGCTCCCTATCGCGACGATCACGTTCTTCTATGTCTTTTGCTAAGCTTACAAGATTAGCATTAATTCCTTTCTCTTTCAACTGTTTATATCGACGTTCAGCGCGTTTTTCACTGCTAGCGGTTAAAAAAGACTTTTTTACTCGCTTCTGGAAAAACCACTGTCCCCATATCTCGACCATCAGCAACCAACCCTGGCAACTGCTTGAAATCACGCTGCTTTTGCAATAAGGCTTGCCTAACTTCTGGTAATACAGCGATTTTAGACGCCGCATTACCCGTTTCTTCTAAGGGTAATTGTCCCGTAATATCCTCATCGTTTAATAACACAATAAGCTCATCATCTAACGCAAAAGCCAATCGCATAGTTGCAGCGGTAGCCACAATAGCCGACACATCATCAACAGCAATCCCTTTTAACTGAATAGCAATCGCTAATGCACGATAAATTGAACCGCTATCCAAATAATGCCAGCCTAATTGCTTAGCAATACGTCGACTTACAGTCCCCTTACCTGCTCCACTAGGACCATCGATGGTTAATACAGGCATCGTCACGACTTAGTCCTCAACACAGGTTAAACCTAAACCTAATTGCGTGGCTATATCTTTGAATTCACGGAATGAAGTATTGACGTTAGCGCAATCTAAAACTGTTATCGGCGCACTGGCACGTAACCCAGCAATCGAAAATGCCATCGCGATACGATGATCACCATGCGAGTTAACAACACCACCGCCGATATTGCCGCCACCTTGAATCACCATACCGTCTGGGGTTGGCTCAGCATTCACACCTAATAACTGCAAACCATCCGCCATGACTTGAATACGATCGGATTCTTTTACCCGCAATTCTTCAGCACCGCTTAAACGCGTTTCGCCAGTTGCACATGCTGCAGCAACAAACAACACAGGGAATTCATCAATCGCTAACGGCACTAAGTCTTCAGGAATATTAATACCGGTTAATGGACTGTATTGCACGCGCAAGTCAGCAACTGGCTCACCACCAATTTCTCGTTCATTCAAAACTTCAATGTTCGCCCCCATTAACCGCAAAATGTTAATAACACCGGTGCGTGTTGGATTAATTCCTACATGCCTTAACGTGACGTCCGAACCGGGCGCGATACTCGCACCGACTAAGAAAAACGCAGCTGAAGAGATGTCGCTAGGCACATCAATCGTCATTGCCGTCAACCGGCCTTCAGCGCTAATAATAGCGGTGTTACCTTCGCGTTTAACCGGATAATTAAACCCCGCTAACATGCGTTCAGTATGATCGCGAGTAGGTGCAGGCTCAGTCACCCGCGTTTCGCCTTGTGCATACATACCCGCCAGTAATAAACACGATTTCACTTGTGCGCTAGCCATAGGCATTTGATAATCAATGGCTTTTAATTGCCCGGCTTTACCCGTAATGCGCAACGGCGCCGTGCCTTGTTCGGTGGTTTGAATTTCAGCGCCCATTTGCGCTAAAGGCTCTGTTACCCGCCGCATAGGTCGGCCTGATAAAGATTTGTCGCCTGTTAATACACAATTAAATGGTTGGCCCGCTAATAAACCACTTAATAAACGCATAGACGTACCAGAGTTACCTAAATACAATTCATTTTTAGGCTGTTTTAAGCCATCTTTGCCAACGCCATAAATCGTTACTTGCCCATTCTCTGGACCATCGATTCTAACGCCCATGTCTCTAAACGCTTGCAATGTTGCTAATGCGTCTTCGGCTTGTAAAAAGCCGGTAACATGAGTAACACCATCCGCTAACGAGCCTAGCATAATAGAGCGATGCGACATGGATTTATCGCCTGGCACACGCGTTTCGCCTTGTAATCTGCCACCGGGTTGAATATGAAATGTGATTGTTTTAGCCATAGAATTATCTAATTGATTAAGAAAGCGTTGTCGCGCCTGGTTTGCATAAGAAAAGATTGTAAATAATTGTTGTCGGTCGCCGTTATTGAGCATTAACGCTATTTTATCAAGCTCGGCTTGTAACTCATGTATTAACGGCAAAATAGCAGCTTGATTAGCAAGACAAATATCGGTCCACATTGTTGGATCGCTAGACGCTATGCGAGTAAAATCTTTAAAGCCACCGGCGGCATATTTAAAAATTTCACGTTGTTCGTCTTTATGGCCTAGCAAATCAACTAAGGCATACGCCAATACGTGCGGCAAATGACTGGTCGCAGCCAAAATCTGGTCATGCGGTTCTGCATCCATGCACGACACAATGGCACCTAAGCGCCGCCAAAACCATTGTAATTTAAGCAATAAATCGTGATTAGTTGTCGACGTCGGCGTAATGATTAAACGCTTATTGACAAACAATTGATCAACTGCCGCTAAAGCCCCGCTTTGCTCAGCTCCGGCAATAGGATGGGCTGGAATAAAATTACTAGGTACCTCGCCAAATACTGCTTTTAATGCCGAAATTACACTGACTTTAGTGCTGCCCACATCAGAGTATAACGTCGCGCTAGACCAATGCGGTTTTAGTTGCGCCAAAATGCTTTCAGTGCTCGCGACGGGGGCCGCAAGGATTACACCATCGGCATTAGTGACAGCACTCGCTATATCGGTAAAAAAAGCATCAATTAGCCCTAAATCTAATGCTAATGCTAAATTGGCACTATCTTGCTCCCGACCATAACCCACAATCGTTCGCGCCAAACCATGTTTTTTCGCAGCTTTAGCAATCGACCCTCCGATTAAGCCGACACCAATCAGGCAAAGCTTATCGAACATGCTCACGATTAACGCGTCAACAGCTCAGCTAACGCTTGTAAACATCGTGCGTTTTGCTCTGGCTTGCCAATGCTAATGCGTAAATGCTGCGGCATACCGTAATTGGTCACCGGTCTGACAATAACACCTTTTGCCAGCAACGCTTGATAAACCGGCAAGCCTTCGCGTCCTAATGCCACTGAAATAAAATTACCTGCAGACGGCAGCCAGTCTAAGCCTAAGGTTTTAAAGCCATCGATAAATTGCTGCATACCGGCACGATTATTGGCTAATGTTTGTTGTAAATGCTCGCTATCGCTGAGCGCAGCTTCAGCAGCCACTAATGCTAAGCTATTGTTATTAAAAGGCTGTCTTACTCGATTCAAAATATCGGCCATTTCAGGACAGGACAAACTATAACCCACTCTAAGTCCTGCTAAACCATAGGCCTTAGAAAACGTGCGAGTAATAATTAAATTTGGAAAATCCGCTAACCACAACACTGAATCTTCAGCGGGATTACCACCGACAAATTCAACATAAGCCTCATCTAAGACACATAAAACTGTTTCTGGCAAGTCGGCAATAAATGCTTTTACCTCAGCCTGAGGCAATAACGAACCTGTAGGATTATTCGGGTTAGCAATAAACACTAAGCGCGTGTTATCGGTAATCGCTTGTCTCATTGCCGTCAAATCATGACCATAGGCTTTAGCCGTCGCCACAATACCGGTCGCACCAACCGCTTGTGTGACTAAGGGATAAACAGCAAATGCATGTTCAGAATAAACCACCGATAACTCAGGTGTTAAAAAGGCTCTAGCAACTAATTCTAATAACTCGTTCGAGCCATTTCCCAGAGTGATTTGCTCAGGCGTTACGTTAAATTTTGCCGCTAATGCTTGTTTTAACCGATAACCACTACCATCGGGATATAACGCTAACTCTGACAAGGCTAGCTGCATCGCGGCGACGGCGCTAGGGCTTGGTCCTAGTGGATTTTCATTAGACGCCAGCTTTATGATTTCAGACAACCCTAACTCACGTTGCAGCTCTTCAATAGGCTTGCCGGGTTGATAAGGGACAAGTTGGCGTACACCAGCAACGGCTAGGCGATAGATTAAATCATTCATATTGAAATTAACGGGCAAATATTTCTGCTAATGGAATGGTAAGCTCAGGAAATAGCATAGGCGTAGCGTTGTCTTGGCTGCTATACATTTTAATTAATTGATAATTGCGATAATTGGGTGATTTTAACCATAGCTAATACACCGCTTTAGGGTAAGAGCCTAAAATCTTCAGCATATTCACTTTATCGCGCAAAGCAGCTAATGCATGAGCGACGTTATCATCATCGGCATGACCTTGCACATCAATGAAAAACACATAATCCCATAAGCCTTGTTGTGATGGCCTGGATTCAATATTCATCATATCCACGCCAAATCGAGCGAAAGGCTCTAACACACTATGTAAAGCCCCCGGCTTATTACCGGTCGATAAGACTAATGACGTTTTATCTTTACCAGTAGACGCTGAGGTTTGCCTACCAATGATAATAAAGCGCGTCGTATTATGGGCAATATCTTCAATATTTCTGGCAATAACCGGTAGCTGATACAGCTCTGCCGCAACTATTCCAGCTATGGCCGCTTTATTTTTGTCGTTTGCCACTAATTTAACGGCTTCGGCATTACTGTTAACCGCTGTTCGCTCTGCCTTAGGTAAATGCTTATCTAACCAGCGTCGGCATTGCGCCAGCGATTGTTGATGAGAGTACACGCAGTCAATATCAGCATAGTTTTCAGCTAAGCCAATTAAGTTTTGATGTACGCGAATTTCAACTTCACCACAAATTTTTTAAATCCGAGACCAATAAATTATCTAAGGTATGATTAATCACACCCTCACTGGAATTTTCTACCGGCACGACACCGAATTGGCAGGCACCCGTTTCGACATGGTTAAAAATCTCGCTAATCGTGGCAAGCGGAACCGTTTGCACAGCATGGCCGAAATGCTTAAATGCCGCTTGCTGCGTAAACGTGCCTTCAGGCCCTAAAAAGGCAACTTCTAAAGGTTTTTCCAGCGCTAAACACGCCGACATGACTTCTCTAAATAATAACGTTACCGCAGTCGCCGATAACGGCCCTTGATTAAGCTGTTGAATGCGCCTTAACACCAACGATTCACGGTCAGGCCGATAAAAACAGCCTTGTTCACCTTGCGCAATCTTGGTCTTAGCCACATCGAGTGCGCACAATGCCCGTTCATTCAATAGACGCAGCAGTTCTGCATCGATTGCATCAATTTTTTGCCTTAATTCTGCGAGCGGGATGATGGCCGTCATGGACTTTCTCTAACACTTAATGCGTGCGCTCAAACTCTGCCATGAATGCAATTAACGCATCCACACCCGCCTCTGGCATAGCATTATAAATACTGGCGCGCATCCCCCTACCGAACGATGACCTTTTAACTCCATTAAGCCATTCGCTTCAGCAGCGGTTAAAAACGCTTTATCTAATTCGCTATTGGCTAGCACAAACGGAATATTCATGCGTGAGCGATAGTCTGGCACGACAGGATTACGATAAAGCGCAGAGCTATCTATAGCCTGATATAACTTTGCCGCTTTATTTTTATTGTGTTGCTCTATAGCCGCTATCCCGCCTTGTTGTTTTAACCACGACAATACTAAACCGAGTAAATACCAGTTATAGGTTGCTGGCGTATTTAACATGGATTGGTTTTTTGCTTGCTCGGCATAATTAAACACCGATGGCGTAGACTTAGGTGCATGACCGATTAAATCGTCTCTGACAATCACCACGGTTACGCCTGATGGCCCCATATTTTTCTGACTACCGGCATAAATCAAACCAAATTGGCTTACATCAATAGGGCGCGACAAAATATTAGACGACATATCCGATACCAAATCTAAACCTTGGCTATCGGGTATGGTTTGAAATTCCACACCGTGTATGGTTTCATTCGACGTGAAATGCAAATAAGCGGCGTCTGCATCTATAACCCAGCTAGCAACATCGGGTATTGACGTGTAATGTTCAGCTTCCGAACTCGCGGTTAATACCACCTCACAAAAGTTTTGCGCATCGCTAACGGCTTTTTCTGACCATGCCCCAGTTTTGATATAACACGCTTTAGTTTTGCCGTTTAATAGATTTTGTGGAATAAATGAGAATTGCGCCGTCGCACCGCCTTGCAAGAACAACACCTTATAATTGCTTGGAATCCCCATTAACTCACGCAAATCAGCTTCTAATTGCTCAGCAATACTGGCAAATGCTTTGCCTCTATGACTCATCTCCATGACGGACATACCGCTATCACGCCATTCCAACATTTCTTCGCGCGCAGTGACTAACACCGCTTCAGGTAACATAGAGGGACCCGCGCTGAAATTATAAACTCTTGACATTGTTATTCTTCTCCATCTTCTGGCGTCTGAGTATCTGGCTCGGCATCACTGGCCAAGTCATTGAGCTCTTCATCATCATTATTGGTATCGTCAACCCCTGCCAGTCCTGCAATACGGTCAACGCCTATCACTTTTTCATTATTGTCTAAGCGGATAATCTTTACGCCTTGAGCATTTCTGCCAACGACCGAAATACCATCCACAGGCGTTCTGACTAAAGTACCGCCATCAGTAATCAACATAATTTCATCATGCTCATTGACTAGCACCGCACCGACGACAGAGCCGTTACGTT
>NZ_LAJX01000112.1 GCF_000963695.1 Methylocucumis oryzae | reverse complement strand
CTCAATTAATGCCGTTATGCCGTTAATGCTGTTTAGTTTAGTGACGTTATTAATGGTGCAACTGCAAAGCCTTAAGCGCACCACCATGGTCTTAATGACGGCACCGCTAGGTATGATTGGCGTAACTGCATTTTTATTGTTGTTTCATGTGCCATTCGGCTTTGTTGCAACGTTAGGTGTTATTGCCTTAGCGGGGATGATTATGCGTAACTCGTTAATTTTAGTTGATCAAATTGACCAAGATATTGCGGCGGGCGCTAAGCCTTGGGATGCGATTATCGAAGCCGCTGTGCGCCGTTTACGGCCTATTTTATTAACGGCAGCGGCAGCTATTTTAGCCATGATACCGTTAACCAGCAGCGTGTTTTGGGGACCTATGGCGGTAGCCATTATGGGTGGGTTACTGTTCGCCACGCTATTAACCCCGATATTTATTTCAGCACTCTATGCCGTTTGGTTTGGCATACAGGAGGCATAATGGCACGTTTTCTCTTTGTCTGTTTAGGCTTGTTATTATCGGCTTGTACGGTTGGGCCAGATTATCAAGCCCCCAAACCTAAGCTACCTAATGCATGGTTAGAAGCAAAAACCGCAGCTAACCCATCAGAGCTAACCAGGTGGTGGTATGGCTTTAACGATGCGAAGCTTAATAAATTAGTGGCGCAAGCGTTACAAGGCAATCTCGACCTAAAAGCGGCGCAGATGCGGCTTAAAGCTGCTCGCGCCCAACGAGAACTCAGTCATGCGCAAAGTTGGCCGAGTATAAATGCCAGCACGGCTTACCAACGCCAACGCATAAGCCCCAATGCTTTATTAGGTGCGTTAGGCTCAATTCAAGACGGTCAGTCATCATCTGGCGATTTATTATCGAGCTTAGGCTCTATTGGTACGCCATTTGATTTATTTCAAGCGGGTTTTGATAGCTCGTGGGAGTTGGATTTATTCGGCGGTATTAAAAGACAACAACAGGCTGCGGATGCGAATGCGGAAGCCATCGTCGAAAACCAACATGCGATTCAAGTGACGCTGACCGCAGAAGTCGTCACAACGTATTTACGACTCACCGCCTTGCAAGCGCGTCTTAACATTGTTAACGAACGTCTGCAAAATCAGCAAGAGTTATATCGTTTCGCCAAAGCGAGCTTCGAGCAAGGACTCACAACTGCCTTAGATGTGCAGCAAACGCAAGCCGAATTAGACGCTATAGCCAGCACTCTGCCTACGCTTAACAGCGAGAGCAAAAATACTCGACACGCTTTAACGTTATTATTGGGGTTAACACCAGGTAGCTTAGACCAAGAACTCACAACGATACCGGGCACAGTGCCTACACCACCCACGATACAACCTGGTTTACCGTCGGAGTTACTCAGACGTAGACCCGATATTAAGCAGGCGGAGCGCTCACTCGCAGCCGCTTCAGCATCTATAGGTGCAGCCGTTGCCGAGCTATTTCCCAAACTCTCATTAACCGGCGTTGCGGGTTTTCAAAGCCAAGATTTAAGTAATTTCGCTAATTTATCCAGTGGCTTTTATGGCTTTGGACCACGCTTGTCATTACCGATTTTTCAAGCAGGCCGCTTGCTGGCTAATATCGATACACAAAATGCTCGTTATGAAGAAGCCTTGGTGACTTATAACAAAACGGTACTCACGGCCTTAACCGAAGTAGAAAATAGCTTAGCGTCATTACAAGGCAAGTACCAGCAACAACTATTGTTAGACAAAACTGAGCATTCAGCACGACAAGCTGCCGAAACGGCAAAAGCCTATTACCAAGAAGGTGAGACTGATTGGCAAAACGTGTTACGCAGTCGTAGTGCTTGGTATGACGCTCGCGAACAACGCTTACAAAGCCAATTAGCTTGGACCACTGAACATGTGGCGCTGGTTAAAGCGCTAGGGGGTGGTTGGTAAGACTCATATCACTAAACTCTGAGTGGGTATGTTAAGCCATGTAAAAACGACAAAAAGATTAACGTTTGACTTTGTTAAAAATTCAAACAATAATCATTATCATTAATAGGGTTTTAATTTACCAATATTTACATTTCGCGGAGAGTCTTATGCGTTTTAACTATTGCTTAGCTTTTATACTTAGTTGTCTATGTGCAACGGCCTCAGCAGAAAACAAGTTGAGTGACAAACAACAATTAGGCCGCTTGCTGTTTAAAGATAAGAATTTATCCGCAAACCGTAATCAAGCTTGTGAAACCTGTCATACTCTTAGCGCATTACCTAAAAATATTAGTAGCCAATCTGCACCGGCTTTTGTCGATAGATTAAACGTTAAAAACAGCACACCTGTTTCGCTAGGCTCAATACCTTTTGTCACAGGTAAGCTCAATACACCGTCAGTGGGTTACGCCGCGTTTAGTCCAATATTTCATTGGGATGATGTCGAAGGTTTATATGCGGGGGGCTTATTCTGGAATGGTCGCGCAACCGATTTAGTCGAACAAGCCAAAATGCCTTTTCTCAATCCTGTAGAAATGGCTATGCCCAGTCAATGGGCCGTTGTTAGCCGACTGAAAGAAAATGCACAGTATGTAAAATTATTTGCTGAGATATATCATATTGATTTGAATAAAATTCCGCATATCAAAAATGCATTATTCAGCCAGCCAACACCGGCTGAAGTGGCTACTGTTTACACTGACTTAGCATTAGCTATCGCAGAATTCGAGCGTAGTTCTGTGTTTAACAAATTTAATTCTAAATTCGATTTTGTCATGGCAGGGAAAACCCGCTTTACTAAGCTTGAAAAGCTTGGCATGACATTATTCAATGATGAAAACAAAGGTAACTGTGCGGCGTGTCATCCTAGTGAGGTCACTGTTGATGAGAGTGGCACTAAAATACCACCGCTGTTTACCGACTTTACTTACGACAATATCGGAGCGCCAAGAAACTTAACTATCCCAGGCAACCCAGAGCCTGACCAAGGATTAGGTGCAAGAAGCGATATTCGTAAAACCGACCCAGAGCGGGCAGAACTAGGTAAGCATAAAGTCATGTCGCTACGAAATATTGCTATTACACCTCCTTATGGCCACAACGGCGTATTTACCAGCCTAGAGCAAATCACACATTTTTATAATACCCGCGATGTATTAGGTACAGTAGACAATAACCAAAATCCAAATTTTGGTGTAACCGGCTGGCCTAAACCAGAAGTTGCTAAAAACGTGAATACCGATGAATTGGGCAATTTAGGCTTAACTGACGATGAAGAAAAAGCAATTGTTGCCTTCTTAAAAACCCTTACCGATGACTATCCCGAATGGGGTAATGACCCTTTAGTCCCCCCTGGTACGCCATCGCCGTTTTCAGTCACGCCTTAATCGTCAGCTAGGTATAGTAACTTTTGGGCTACACACTTTAGTAGGGACGGGGTATTTAGGATACAGGTGTTGGCAGCAGGGATGCTGCCACCAAGCCTACAGGGATGTATTCACGGCGTCCTGCATCCTGCAATACCCTGTCCCGCCTTACGTTGGTAGCCACTTTTGCAAGAGATTGCGCTTTTGCTTCGCGCAAAAGCGCAGATTGTTCAATGGCTTGGACGGGAAAAATCCGGCTCGTGCGGTGGGACTTTTTCTTGTAGGCAATGATACGCAGCATTTTCGTATTTAATCCGTAACGACTGCGGGTTTTCATGCTCAACTAAAAATTTTTCTGCTTCTTGTGGGGTTAAATCTTTCATCATAAACATCGCGATACAAGTACACGACTTGGTTAGGCGAGGTTTGTCGTTATCGGGATTGGTTGAATTTTTTAATTCCCGTGCGACGCATTGATCGGCAAATTGTTGCTCGAACGTTTGTTTTTCGCTTTCGGTCACTTTAGGCTCTTTAGAATGATCGAAAGGATTGTTAGGTTTAGGGGCGCTTACCGTTGGTGTGGTATTGGTTTTTTCTTTTTCATCAGAACAACCGCTAAGCGTTAAGCTTAATATCGCCGCTATGGCAGCGGCATAGCATAGTGTTTTCTTCATCATAGTTCGTGATTATATTAATTATAGTGCTAAGTAGGGGTTAACTTAGTCAGTAACTCAGTACTGTTAAGCTAAGTGGTTTTGTGTTTATGCTCTAACGCATTGACGGAGATAGCTTAAGGTACGCATTGCGTACCCTACCTTAAAACCGAATGTAACCGTTCAGCGTGACACGTTAGAGTAGTTTAACTCAATACCACGGTCTTGCGTATAACCGTCATTTTAATCTGCTAAACTACGAGAATCTAAGTATAATGACCAGTTATTTTTAATGTACGCAAGGTATTGAACTATGCAAATTATTCAAGAAGCACTGACCTTTGATGATGTTTTATTAGTGCCACGACACTCAACTGTGTTACCTCGCGAAGTCGATATCAGAACACAACTTACTCGAAGCATAGCGTTAAATATTCCTCTTATGTCAGCAGCTATGGATACCGTTACTGAAGCCAGGCTGGCTATTGCGATTGCGCAAGAGGGTGGCATAGGGATTATTCATAAAAACATGACCGTAGAACAGCAAGCGCGCGAAGTTAAGCATGTGAAAAAATATGAGACCGGCGTGATAAAAGACCCTATTACGGTAGCACCTAATGTCAGTATTCGTGATGTGATTAAGCTTACTCGTGCAAAAAATATCTCAGGCGTACCGGTAGTTGATGGCGATGAATTAGTGGGTATTGTTACCAGCCGGGATTTACGCTTTGAAACGCATTATGACGAGCCTGTTTCTAAAATCATGACGCCAAAAGAGCGCTTAGTAACGGTTAATGAAAACGCTGACCCGAAAGAAGCCGTCGCATTATTGCATAAGCATAGAATTGAAAAAAGTCTTAGTCGTCAATAACGACTTTCATTTGCGCGGCTTGATAACCGTTAAAGACATACAAAAAGCCAAAGATTACCCGCAAGCGTGTAAGGATGAGCAAGAGCGCTTACGCGTAGGTGCAGCCGTTGGTACAGGTGCGGGTACGGAAGAGCGTGTTGCAGCGTTAGTCGCGGCTGGAGTTGACGTCATTGTGGTTGATACTGCGCACGGTCATTCGCAAGGTGTGTTAGATAGAATTCAATGGGTTAAAAAACATTACCCTGAAGTGCAAGTTATCGGTGGTAACATCGCCACGGCAGAAGCGGCATTGGCTTTAGCGAAAGCTGGTGCTGACGGTGTTAAAGTCGGTATTGGGCCAGGTTCGATTTGCACGACGCGTATTATTGCTGGCGTAGGCGTACCACAGATTACTGCTGTGAGTAACGTAGCGGAAGCGTTGAAAGGCACAGGAATCCCGGTCATTGCGGATGGCGGTATTCGTTATTCGGGCGATGTTGCCAAAGCGTTAGCGGCTGGTGCCCATGCGATTATGTTAGGTGGTTTATTTGCCGGTACTGAAGAAGCGCCCGGCGAAATTGAATTATTCCAAGGACGTTCGTATAAATCGTATCGCGGCATGGGTTCATTAGGTGCTATGGCGCAGCAACAAGGTTCCAGTGATCGTTACTTTCAAGAAGAAGCGGATTCGGTTGAAAAATTAGTGCCAGAAGGCATAGAAGGCCGAGTGCCATATAAAGGCAGTTTGCTCGCCGTGATTCATCAATTATTAGGCGGTATACGCGCCAGCATGGGTTATACCGGTAGTCATAACATTGCCACCCTGCATGAAAGAGCGCAATTTGTCAGGGTGACAAATGCCGGTATCCGTGAAAGTCATGTGCATGATGTGACGATTACTAAAGAAGCGCCTAATTATCGGGCAGATTAATTACTCAGGTTTGCCAAACACGATTTTGACGCGTTTGGCAAAATCGTGCTCATTACGCATAGCGACCCATAATCTATACCACTCGTGTAATGCGATAATCGCTGGATGGTAAGATTTAAGTACAGGCATAACACCATAATTTGCAATGGGTTGTTGTTCGGCTTGGTAAGTTGCAAAACAGTGGTCGAACAACATAATGACACCGCCGAAGTTTTTATTTAAATACTGTTTATCAGCGGCATGATGCACGCGATGGTTTGAGGGTGAATTAAATACTAGGTCAAACCAGCCTAATCGTCCCACAAGCTCGGTGTGCAAGCCATATTGATAAAGTAAGTTAATCGCAATAACTAATAACGCATCTTCTGGCGCGAAACCTATCAGGAATAAGGGTAGAAAAAAGACAAAACTCCCGGTAATCAGCCCTGTCCAACCCAAGCGCATGGCACTGAATAAATATAAATGATTGCTTGAATGATGTACGGCATGAGTCGCCCAAAACCAGCGGCATTCATGGCTAACACGATGAAACCAGTAATACAAAAATTCCTCAGCTAAAAACAATGTCGGCCAATACCATACGGCTGATGTCGTTAAAGTCCATAATCTATGCTCAAAGGCTAGACTTACAAACCATGTCGCTACACCGAGTGTGGCAAATCTAAGCATTCTTCCAATTAACGCAACCGCTAACGAGGCTAAAACTTTCGCGCCAATCGTAAGCGATTTTTTGCACATGCATAACATATAACGCTTCGGCAATGGCAGCGATTACAGCAAAAATGGGCGTGAATTCCATGACAGCTAGTGTGCTAGATAAAACTCAAACTAAGTATGTTTCATCTTAGTTTGAGTTTAAAGAGGGTTTGGTTAAGTCATTGATTTAAAACTCACCCGATTTTTTGGTTACAGCATAAATTTTACTTACCGTAAAACTTAGTGACGGCATCGCCTTTTATCAGCGTCGCGCTAGCGGTTGATGTGCTAGAAAATACCAGTTTTAATACCGAGTAATCTAACATGGATAAACCCGCGTATGAGATATTACCTTTGCTATCGGTAGCGGCCGGTGTACCTAAGAAAATGTTGTAAGTAATCGCGTCAGTTTCTTCGTTGATGGAAAAATAAGGCACGATAGTGGTGACGGTGCCTTTAAGCTTAAGCGTGGCATAAAACAAATAATCTTCAACGCTATCATGTTTCCAAACGCCATCATAACTACCGCCACTATAAGCAAAAAACAAGCTGGCGCTAAAGTTTTCTGCCGCCGCATCACTAGGCGTGATACTACCGGTCATCGTATCGCCAGTAACCGTGGCATCTAAAGTCGCCGAGCTGTCGCGTGTGGCTAGCGCTAAATGGTCACCGATTAACGTGCCGGTAAACACATAACGTAAGGTTTTGTCTTCAGCAACATCTAAAGCAACGACAGTGCCTTTAGTTGATTTAGCTATAAACAACATATCGCCGTTATCGGCTAGCCAGCCGCCGTTAAGCGATTCTGCTTGTGCCGTGGTTAATGGTGCGGTTAATAAAAAGAATAAAAACAATAAGCTAGTTTGTAAAAGTTGACGTAACATGGGAGTTCTCCAAAATATCATAAAAATGAGTCGCTATCGCGAAGTTTTAAGTTAAGCCGGTTCTCGCACCGGCGGGCGAGTTACTTTCTTTTGCGTCGCCAAAAAGAAAGTAACCAAAGAAAAGGCGCCCCGGATGCCGCTTCTTCCCGCGCGCCTTGGTTTTACTGGAAGGTCGGCAGAGCGGACGTCCTGCCCGCCTGCCGACGCACGGCATCCATGCCGTGCCCCTATCGGGCTAATTCCAGTAAAACCTACGGTGCTCGGCGCGGCAAAACGGGATTAGCGTTCCGAGCGACTTGCAACTAAAAATCCAGATTAACAACACGCCTATAAAAACAATAAGCTCGCTCGTTATTCCAAAATGTTCAAACGAAGTGAAGAAGGTTGATTACGATGGGCAGAGGCCGAAAATTTACTACCCCCAAAGCCCATGTCGAATAAGCAATTGTTTAAATCAAAGCGTTCCGGCAATTCGGCTTCTAATGCTTCGCATTTAGTCTGTGCTTTATCCATGCGTTTAGTGCTTAAATCAGCTAGGCGATAAATTTTGGCGCTGTAGTCAGGTAAAGTAGGTAATTCTTCCGTGGCAAATAAGTTGTCATTGGTTAAAACGCCAGCTCTCAATAAAGTCTACGAAATCAGCGCGTGTTACATGACCTAGTCCGGTATCGGAGCTGTCATCGGTGACAGGTAATGCCGCACCATTACCATCCAATAAACCTAGGCTAAATGGCTGACCTAATAAGCCAACAGTATCGGTTTCGCTAGGCACGGTGACATTAATATCTACATAGAATTTGTTGACATTAACAACAGTAGCAATATCGGATTGAGTATTAGCGATTAAATACGACTTGTCTTTACGTTGTATATAGCCCACATCGCCAATAGCAACTTTGCCATTATTTTTAACTTTAAGCGGTGCCCCGTCTAAGAAGACTAATGTACTGTCTTCGCTACGGTGAATTTCTAAGCTATGTTCTGACCAATTAAACTGTATCGCTTTAGGTATGGTATAAGCGCTGACCGTATTCGCCTTGTCAAAGATAAATCGGCCATTAATCGAAAACCCGGTACCGTCTTGCAACGCGACTAAGGCATAGTCACCTGGAAAATTATGGTCATACGCAATGCCATTAAATGTTGTGATATGGGGGTCAGAAACAATTGAGCCGGAGCGGCATTTAGTAAACGCTTGATAAGGGCTTTCTCCGTTAAGAAACCAAGAGGCTTCGGCATAAGATACACATGGCGCAGCATTCTCTACGGCATAAACCGTGTTAACAAAACCTGCTAAAGCTAAGCCAGAAAGTAATAAAGTATTTTTAATGTTCATGGTCGTCATTCCTCAATGTTAATAGTTTGATGCCTAGATGCGTCTGCTTAAGCTACTAACCGTAGCCTTGGCAACTTTACAACATAGGCATATTAGGTACACGTTTAAATATAGAAAACATTGACCCATTCGGCATTGCTTTCATGGCGTATAGTATCCAGCTAAGTTATGGCAGAAAAATGAGCGGAATAAACCATTTAATGGCGAGATATGACAAAACCCTAACGTTGACATAATTTGTCATAATCGCGCGAAGATTCGCCTTGTAATTTTGCTAAGCTGATGTTAATAAATCACTTTCTTTGAGTGATTTAGTTACTTGTATACTTGTTCATTTCATAAAAAAGCTTTAAAAACTATGTCTGAAAAAATACTAATCGTCGATGACGATCCAGAAATACGCACCTTATTAACGCGTTATTTAACAGGTGAGGGCTTAACGGTACGTGCCGTCGAAAACGGTGTCGCGATGCGCCGCTTGCTTGAACGCGAAGCGTTTGATGTGCTGATTCTCGATATTATGTTGCCTGGTGAAGATGGCTTAAGCTTATGCGCAAGGCTTAGAGCGGATGGTTTTTTTCTGCCCATATTGATGTTGACGGCTAAAGGTCAAGACATCGATAGGATTATCGGCATAGAGTTAGGCGCGGATGATTATGTTGCTAAACCGTTTAATCCCCGCGAGCTATATGCGCGCATAAAAAGCCTATTACGTCGGCAAGCCTATGCAAAAATTCCAGGGACGCCGGAATTAACCGAAGAAATGACTTTAGTTGGCAGTTATAAACTTGATAGTCGGCAACGTGCTTTGTTAAAAGACGATCTAACCGTTGCATTAACCACAGGTGAATTTGCTTTATTAACCGCCTTGGTTAGCCATCCTATGAAAGCGCAATCGCGTGAACGCTTGTTAGAACAATCGCGTAGCCGTGACAACGACGTATCGGATCGCAGCATAGACGTGCAAATTCGCCGCTTACGCAAAATCATCGAAGATAATCCGGCTGATCCTAAATACATACAAACGGTATGGGGGTTTGGTTATGTATTCGTGCCAACCGGTGAAAAACGGTGATGACATTGCCACGCTCGTTATTAGCGCGAAGTGCCGTGTTAATCGCAAGTTTAATTATTGTTTCACAGTTAATCACGGGGATAGCGTTTATCTACTGGGTGCAATTGCCGCGTTTACAGGTGATTTCAGCGCTAGCAAAAAGCCATTTGCATAGTGTACGTGTATCGTTAAGGTTATTAGCAGAAGAAAAACGCGCAGCTTATTTACAAGCAGCAGGCCATGATTTCGGCATGAGCATCTTGTCCGAAAAACCGAAACTCGATACTAACGATGTTAAGCCACCTTTAGTTGTTGATAAATTTATTCAGTTATACCGAAATAATTTATTGCCAGGTGAATCAATAACCTACCAAGCACAGCCAGAGCCTTATATTTATGTGCAAATAAGCGAGGCAAATACGCCGTATTGGATACGTTATGAAGTCAAACCGTTTAGTACCGATTTTGATAAGCATTGGCTAGGCATCATTATTTTATTGATTTTTTTGGCTGTGCTAGGCGGACTGGTTATTCATCGCGCGTTAAACAAACCGCTACAACGCTTAGCGGATGTGGTTAGCCGTATTGGTAAAGGCCAGCGCGTCAGCTATATTCCAGAACAAGGGCCAGATGAAATTATCGCGTTTATTCGCGCATTAAACCGTATGAATACAGACTTAAAGCAATTAGAAGCCGACCGTAATTTAATGTTAGCCGGTATTTCTCATGACTTACGCACACCGATTACCCGTATACAACTTGCATTAGAAATGTTAGGCGGTGATTTTGATACGGATATGAAAAACCGCATATTAGCCAATTTAGCTGAGATAGAGGGTGGACTACGACAATGCTTAGATTTTGCGCGTGATGCCGGCGATGAGCCGACACAAAGCGCCGATCTCAACGAACTGGCGCATTTATGCGCGGCCAGCTATAAAGCCAATGGTTTTGAGATAGCGTTGGACTTATGCGAAGAAGCAGAAACGGTTATTCGTCCGTTTGCGATGGAACGTTTAGTCAGAAACCTATTAGATAATGCGATTAAATACGCTGGGGTAGGTATTGCCTTAGCGACGCGTATCGACGGCGATACCTTATATTTAAGTGTGTTAGATAGAGGTAAAGGTATAAAAAACGAAGACTTAGAAGTGTTGCGCCGCCCGTTTACCCGTGCTAATGCAGCTCGCGGCGGGACTTCTGGCTATGGCTTAGGCTTGGCTATCGTCGATAAAATTATAGAAGCCCATAAAGCTCATATTGAATATTTGCCGCGCGAAGGTGGTGGCTTAGAAGTTCGTATCAAATTGCCTAGACTAACTGAGGCTTACGATTAATTAGGTAGGGCAGCGCTTGTGCTAGATGCTCGATAACCACGTTTTGCTTGCGTCGATAAAGGCGGTTGGCGTTTTGGGCGCAATAATAAATTATACCCTATGCCCGCATTAATACCGGCTTCTATATCGGATTCTTTATCACCAATTAATAACGACGCCGCTAAATCGACGTTAAACTCGTGTTGCGCCGCTAAAATCATGCCGGGATTAGGTTTGCGCATTGGGGAATCAATACGGTATTGACCTATACCGTATTCGGGATGATGGGGACAAAAATAAACCTTATCAATATTGGCATTATGAGCAGTAAAAACTTGGCACATCCACGCAGTGAGTTGGTTAAATTCTTGCTCACTATAAAAGCCTCGACCAATACCGGCTTGATTAGTAACGACAAAAATCAAATAGCCTTGCGTTTTAGCAGTCCTGCATAACTCAAAAATGCCGTCAACAAATTGGAAATCTTCTTGTTTATAAACATAGGCGTGATCGATATTAATCACGCCATCACGGTCTAGGAATAAGGCAGGTTGCATAGTCAATAAGAATTTAACGAGTGATGAATTTTTTTAGCGAGGGAATTAATGCCATGTTCAGCGACTTTTTCATGGTTACCTTTCATCTCAATTTTATAATCAGCAGCTAACTGACCGGTTTTAACATTGATTAAATGCACCATTAAATAAGAAAATAAATAACTCGGCTTAGCGTGTTGCGTGACTAAAACCCAATCCACTTGATGAGCTTGACCTAACTGAGTAGCAGCATCGTTATGGTCATACAAATAACTGGGGCTGTGATTAGCTTGGTTTTGCTCTTGTTGAGTAATTGAAATAAGCTCGTAGCGAGCCAGTTTATTTAATGCGTTGACTAACAATGGCTTAAAGCTGGCAGTGCGTGCATATTCCTGCTCGGTATAAGGCAGCGAGGTTAAATCGCGTAATTCAAAATCCAATACCGCTATGCGAGCTTCTGCGGCTGCGTTAGCTGTGACTAGAGCAAATACTAATAGCGTAATAAATCTTATCATGGTGTTCTCCTGGTTAAAAAAGTAAGGCTAACAATGTGATTTATACCATAGCTCTTCATTCTTCGCTGCTTAGTTCAGCCTTAATAGGTCGGGAGATTTGCCTCGCGCTGACTTAGTCTTATAACGAGTCAGCATAGAGAATGCCAATACTTAATGATATTCCCCGCAGATTCTAGGCTAAAGTAAGCCTGCTATCAGTCGATTTAAGAAAATAAGTGATTGCAAGTCATAGAAAAGTCGATTATTCTAACTGGCTTTGTTAAATCCTATGGAGAGATGGCCGAGCGGTCGAAGGCGCACGCCTGGAAAGTGTGTATACGGCAACGTATCAAGGGTTCGAATCCCTTTCTCTCCGCCATTTTGGTGATTGTTTCTTAAAGCAATTGCTAGTCAAAAATTTAATAATAATAATGGGGTCAGAGTAATTTTAATTTGCTTGGTACAATGCTACTATCAAAAAGAAAACCGATGATTAGAATAGGGGATAGTCTTCGAACAGTCATATTCGGTTTTTCATGTAGCGAGCAACGTACCTTACCGAAACATCGTGAAAAAAACGCGACTACTCACTTTAGCAGGGACAGGGTATTCACAGTGCAGGTGTTGGCATCATGGATGCTGCCGCCAAGCCTACAGGAACGTATTCACGGCGTCCTGCACTGTGAATACCCTGTCCCGCCTTACGTTGGTAGCCAAAAACGCAAATATGACCGTGAGAAATATTCATCTGCGCTTAAAGCCCATTTAAAACATGGGCTAACCGCATTTTAGCTAGGCTATACACATTTTTAATACTTTAGCGGCATTCGCCATGCCGACATGTAAATTCTGCTCAATCTCGCTCATGGTAATCTCACCATCACTTTTACCGGCAGCCCAGTTAGCGACGACCGCTAAAGCGGCATAACGCATATTCAATTCTTTAGCTAAGGCCGCTTCAGGCATACCGGTCATGCCGACTAAATCGCAACCGTCTTGTTCCATCCGTTTGATTTCAGCAATGCTTTCTAATCTTGGTCCTTGGGTACAACCATAAGTACCTGACGGTGAAGCTGCGATACCGGCTCTAGTGGCAGCATCGATTAAAGCATCTCTCAATTCAGGGTTATAAGGGTAGGTAAAATCAATATGGGTAACTGGGTGTGATGTGTCAGAAAAAAACGTATGCTCGCGATCATAGCTATAGTCAATAATTTGGTCGGGTATTGCAAGATGGGCAGGCGCCATTGCTGGCGTAATGCCTCCGACCGCAGCAACTGCAATAATTGTTTCGACGCCTAGCTGTTTTAAGCCCCAAATGTTAGCCCGGTAATTAATTTTATGTGGTGGTATCGTGTGCGGATTACCGTGTCTGGCTAAAAATACCACTTCGCGCGCACCTAATTCACCAATAATATAATCCGCTGAAGGTTTGCCATAAGGAGTGTCTATGGCTTTGCGGGTGGTAGCGGTTAGCTCGGCTAGTTGTCCTAACCCTGTGCCGCCGATAATTGCTAATGTTGTCATGCTTGTTAACCTCGTTTATGAACACGCATAAATGCCGTTGGCATTGCGTAAATAGCTTTTGTAATCCATACCATAACCAAATAAGTAGCGGTTTTCCGTCACAATACCAATAAAGTCAGCCGATGTAGGTTTAGGTTCGGGTAAGAGTTTTTCAATTAAAACCGCGCTATAAACCTCACAAGCGCCTTGCTCTCGGCAGTAGGCTTGTACTGCAGCTAACGTAACCCCTTCATCTAATACGTCATCTAAAATTAACACAGTGCGGTTAAGCAAAGGGGTTTTAGGGGTTAACAGCCATTCGATTTGACCGCCTGACGTTTGATTACGATAACGCGTTGCTTGTATTGAATCTAAATTCAATGGCATCGTTAATCGGGTTAATAATTGACCGGCAAACACAATGCCGCCGTTGATTACACATAACAACAAGGGATTTTTATCTGCTAATGCCTGGTTAATTTGCTCGGCGAGCTTGGTGATTGCCGCTTCAACTTCTTGTTGGCTATGTAATAGGTTAGCTTGTGTTTGTACGGTTTTAATTTCTGTTAGCATAACTTTCCGAGAATTGTTGAAGCTGGTTGGAAATACGTTGCCAATCTTCCGATTGGTGTAGCTGTTCCCACGTCAGCATAGGTTTGCCTTTCATGGTTTGTAAGCGTCTTATGCTGTCAGGCTGCGGCATAATAGGTAGGGTGCTGATGACTTGTTTAGCGGCTTCTTGGTTATTACAGACTAATACCATATCGCAACCCGCTTCTAGCGCTAAGCGTGCGCGCTCAGGATAATCACCCGCAAACGCAGCCCCTTCCATGCTTAAATCATCGCTGAAAATCACACCGTCGAACTTTAATGCTTGACGTAGTATCGTGTCTAACCAAAACGATGAAAAGCCTGCGGGCTGTGAATCAATATTAGGGTATAACACATGAGCAGGCATAATGGCAGCTAGCCCTTTAGTTATCAGCTCTTGGAATGGCATTAAGTCTTTAACACTCATTTCCGCTAAACTTCGCTCGTCAACCGGTAAGGTTAAATGCGAATCAAGCGCGACCGCACCATGCCCAGGAAAATGCTTACCCGTTGCCGCCATGCCAGCAAAATGCATTCCTTTCATAAACGCGCTCGCTAACTCGGATACGGTCTCGGCGTCTTGGGCAAAAGCACGATTGCCTATAATTTCACTAACCCCGCAATCCACATCGAGTACAGGGGCAAAACTGAAATCCACACCTACAGCTAATAACTCCATAGCCATTAACATGCCCGCAGGCTCAGCTAATTCAGGCCTTAATGCATAAGCCGCTGCGGGTGGCAAGCGGGTAAAACCGTTTTGAAAACGTTGTACACGACCACCTTCTTGATCGACGGCAATTAATAATTCACCCTTGCGCGCTGAGCGTACGTCATGAATCAATTCTGTTACTTGTTCAGGATTAGCAAAGTTACGCGCAAATAAAATCACTGCACCCGTATTTGGATGTGCGATGAGTTCGCGCTCTTCTAGTGTGAGTGTTAGCCCGGCAATATCCAACATCACCGGCCCTATTGGGAGTGGATTCATCATAAATCGAAAGATTAGGCTAGAGTGAGAGTTAAAAGCAACATCATATCAGGAAATTACCGGCTTAGCTTAGGCTATCATCATCACAACTCAGGGCTACCCGCTTAAGCCGGGACAGGGCACACGATCGCAGGACGCCGTATATACGTCCCTGTAGGCTTGGCGGCAGCATCCCTGCTGCCGACACCTGCGTTCGTATGCCCTGTCCCAGCTTGGTATTGTCCCGCCTTAAGTTGGTAGTCCAACTCAGTATTCATCGAGACGTTAAGCTAAAAAAAGCAATCGCTTTGGCTAAATGTATTAATGAGATTTTTTTGCCCTGCTAAAACTTGGTGGATAACATGCAATTCTTTATTTTCGCCTCGTTGGATTTGACTAAGCCAGTCCAGTGCAAGTGCTTCCGTGGCAAAATGTCGGCGTTTAGCAATAGTGCTTAATAAGTGGCTGATTAACGCCTTGCTTAATTGCTGCGCATCGACGCGGCGCGCAAAAAAACCTGCCATAACATCGACTACACTTAGCGCGGTTAAACGTGCGTTTTTTTCACGTACTGGCGCTAAGCGATTGCTATAACCTAGCGCATAACTCAGCCATAACAGTAAAATGCAGGTGAGCGTTTGATAGAGGCGAGGGTCAGAGAAAAATTGTTCAGATGAATACAGGTCATGCAAACCAAAAGGATAATCATCGAAAATAACCGTACCCGATTCATTGCGAAGATGGCTAAGCAATGAGCTAAACCATAACGCGTTATCGCTACTGGCTAAGCGTGTGTTATTGAATAAATCTGCGGCTAATAAAATAACAATCCGACTGTTGTTGTGTGCAATAAGCCAAGCAGCGGGTTGGTCGTCGTCAAAACGCAGCAAAGTAACGACAGGAATAGGGCCATCGGTACGAGAAAAATCAGGTTTTTTGGCCAGTAAACCGGGTGCGGCAAGTGTCGTTAGCGTCTTGACTTTGTACGGCGAAAATAGGGTAGTGTCAGGTGTTAAGGTCTTAAGCACGGGGATTTGTGCGTGTATGTTTTCCTGCAAGCGGTTAACCGACGCGCTTAAGCTATCATCCTGGCTTGACGAGTCTTCACCCGTTAACTCCTCGGTATCAAGCGTTAATCCATAACGCTTAAAAAAAAAGTGCTTGAGTTGCTCTAACCCCCCGTCTTGTTGTTCGTCCCACTCAGGTTGTTGAAAAGCAGATACCAACATAATGGCCGTGTTGCCTTGCTCTAGCCAAAGCTTTAATGCCAGCCATTCATGGTGTTGAATCTTTTCTAAACTAGGCATGGATAATAACAAAACATGCCCGTTTTCTGCCAACTGCGCTTGTCGTAATAAGCTTGGTAGCGGTTTACGCCAACTTAACACTGGAACCTGCTCACGTTGTAGCCAGGCCTTTAATCCTTTTAACCCGTGATTGCCGCTATCTTCGCTAGTTGGTAGCGAGATGGGTTTTTCAGTATGAGTTCTTGGGGCGAACAATAACAACACCACAAGCAAAGCCGCTAACACCGATACCAGTGTAACTAACCTATCTTTCATGACCCTGCACGCGTCAAGTGAGAGTAATACTGTTTAAATGTTTCAAGTTCAGCCAGTGAAACCAACTGCTTACCGTATAAAATCGGCTCGCTCACATCGAGTAAATCCTTAAAATGGCGGCTAAGCGTAGGCTGCGTTAGCAACCTCAGCAATTCTCTATGGGTTAAGGCATTATTATTAGGTAAATGGTATTGCCTAATCAGCGCTTGCCGGTATTGCATTAACAAGCAGTAAATGTGTTGTTTAGGCGTTAAGGTGTTTATATCAGCCGTAATCAGTTCGGTAGCATAAATACTAGGCAGCGTAATACGACTTGGCCGAGTAACCACTCGTTTATGCCACCATCCTGCTTGTCGACTTAACCAGCCAATGGTAATGACCACTGCTAATACCAGTAACACAATGAGGCCATTAACTATTAGCGTCTTCATCTCAGCTGAAGGCGTAAGCGCTTGCCAAAGCCATTTTAGCCATTGATAGTGTGCTTCATAGTGCTCAGGGTTTAGGCTTTTCAACCACGCTAACAAAGCCTTAAGCGCATCCCAGGGCTTGTCAGCATCAGAATTTATAGTCGTGACGCTGGCTAATAATTCAGCTAGACCTTCGCTATTTAACGGATTAGACCGTGTAACGGTTAGCTCCATTAATGATGCGTGACTTTGCTGCTGAGTGGCAACGCTCTGAGCGGCTAATAAAACGCTCAATAGCACTAGCGGCTGCCAGCAGTTAATGCTCATTAACCCGCCAAGCGCTGAGCTAAATCGGCACCGGTTTTGCGCAACGTTTAAATCATGGTATTGCACATAGCCTAACCCTAAAAAATACGGCGCGATAAGCGCTGAAAGTAGGTTAGCAATAATACTGACCAACCAATCAAGTTCGTTTAAACCCAAATATTGGAATAACAGCACGGCAGAAAGAATAGCCGCATACAAAATAATAAATACTAGACCTGGCGCCATAAAAACCGTTAAGGTTCGCCACCAATGCCCCCATACTAACGAGTGACTGGTTTTTAAGGCGGCAAATCCCGATTTATTTTCGACGACAATGACGTTTAAATATAAAGACATCGATAAGCCGATAATCATGCCCGGTATAAACAGTAAAATCATGCCGAACATGACGGCTAAGCCATAAAGAATACCCGTCCAAAGCACAGGGAAAAACTTTTTTTAAGCCGAATAACAGGGAATCCATCATGCTATCGTCGCGCTCGTGAATGAAATTATCGACACGATACACCATTGCGGCATACAAAATGAAAAAGAAAACAGCCATTACTAAAAGCATTAAACCTAACAATAATAGTAACAACCCTTTTTCAACATCACTGCCATGTTGCAAACTTTGAGAGATAAAGCCAATGGCGATATAAAATAACGTCAACAAACCGCAATAAGGTAAAAACAGTTTAAAGCTCGCGCTATAAAGTTTTAAACTAATATCAAGCACTTTGCCAATACTGACTGGCTGTTCCGCTAACATACGCATGGGCATTCTCCGATAAGCGTTATAGAATAACTCGTTGAACAAACTGTTGATAAAGCATAGACGGTTTTGTCAGCATTAACAGCGCGGTTGATGAAAAAAAACGCAAAACACCTCAACACAAAAGGTACGCATTGCATTCCTACACGGCATAAGTGGAAAACAATATGACATTTGAATGGCATAACGACTATACAACCGGCAGCTCAGTCATTGACGAGCAACATAAAAATTTAATCAACTTAGCTGAGCACATTGTTAATGTTTCCAGCAATGAAGCGTTAATTAAGGATTTAATGCTGCTATACCGTCATGTACGCGAGCATTTTCAGTTGGAAGAGCAAATCATGGCAGAACACCACTATCCTGAACGCGCTCACCATATTGCCGAGCATGATTTGATGCTAAGTGCCTTAGTGGATAAAAGCGCTACGGTAAGAGCGGGTCAATGGGAAAGAGAGCAAGTGCTTGAATTTATGCAGCAATGGCTTTTTCACATTAAGAGCTGTGACAGTCAATTTAAGGATTACCTAACCCAAGGTAAAGCCAACACGCTTTAATCGCTAGTCGGCAGCGCATAGCAAGCCATGGCTTGCTGCACTAAGCCGCTAGCGTTAAACACAAAGGTTTCTGCTACCATGCCGTTATGGCCTCGATAGTAGAGCGTTAAGCTATCGATGCCAATTAACACGTCTGATAAGTCAAAGTGTAAGTCGGGAATGCGCTGTAAGCCTTTATGCCAGTAGTTTCTAAGTGCCGCTTTCCCATGTAACACTCCGCTAGGCTCATCTGCAAGCAGAACGACATAAGGTGAGGTAAACAGACTATCGTCGGCGTAATGACTTAAAATGGCCTCTAAGTCATGGCTGTTCCAAGCATTTAGCCAATCATGAGCAAACTGCTGAGCAAATGCGGGGGTTATCATTGGAGATTCCTAAGTTGTTATTTACCGGCAACGCGGACTAACTCAATCGGTTTGTCACTAATAATCACGGTACCTGATGGACATAACGGACCTTGCTCTACAGGGCACAGCGTGACTTGATAACGGCTTTTTCCTGTTACAGTCGCGCTGCAATCGCGGGTAAACGTAAAGGTAGTATCGACTTTAGCAATCGTAGGATAGGTCGAATCGGTATTTGAACCGGAAAAATCAAATGTCGTCGTGGTTATTTTTCTAGGTGCAACCGCTTGCCAATTCCCTTGCGCACCACTAAACGGAACCGAAGGCTCGCTGCTGCTATTGGAAATTAACGTACCAAACCGACCAAAACGTCCATAAACTATAACCCGTTGCGGGTTGATCCTCACCATTCGCATATTCCGTCGCGTAATACGTGCCTGTGCAGCCAGCATAAACAGTTACAGGGGTTAATACAGATAACATCAAACCTATAAACACTAAGCATTTGTTGTGCATACTTTTCTCCAAAAAATTCATCAGGGTTACTATTTTTGACTTCTTAGTGGGTGACTAAGGGTTAAAGCCAGTGAAAGTATCTACAATTCAATCCATCTTTAAAAGAACTTTTAGCCGCATGTTTGAAAAAATCACTGATGTTTGCTTACCAGCTTGTTTTTCTTAGTTATTTTAGATTCTGCCACCACTGGCAAAAACAGCACTCAATCGCTGCAGTAACTCGAACTCAAGCGGGTCTTGATAAACACCGCTCATGGCTTGTGTGGTGTTCATGCCACGGACGAATAAATAACGCACACCGCCAAAATGGTGTTTAAAGTGGTAATCGGTTAAGCGATTTTGTAAATATTGATGTAACACCACGCTATATAACCAATACTGTAAACCGTAATTATGCTCCCGCATCGCTTGGGTTAATTCAGCTTGGCTGTAATTGGTTAAGTAATTGGTTTTATAATCAATGACGTAATAACGCTGTTGGTATACACAGATTAAATCGATAAAGCCGGTTAAGAAACCGCTGAGTTGTTTATGTGTTAGCGCTTGATACGCGGGTGTGTCTTTGAGAATAGCGTTGATTTGCTCGGTGTGCAGGTCATTGATAGTTAGATAAAATGGCATTTCTTTTAAACAATGCTGCGCGGGTATGTTTTTTAAGCAAAATTCCTTGTCAGCATAGTCCAATGGTGTAGATACGACGGTTTGCAAAAAATGGCTTAATAAGTCGGGGTTAGCGAGTTTTACGCCATAACGTAAACATAAGCGGTCACGCAACTCTGATATATCGCTTAATACGGCTAAGTCTTGAAAACTGACTTGTTCTAATAGCCCATGCACAACGTTACCGGTGTCTGCACCTTTGGGTAAAAAATCTTGATTATCAGGACTGCTGTCGATAATCACTAACGTTGTATCCGTATCACTGATTGGTTCGGGTTCTCTGGCCTTATCTGCGGGTAACTCAGGGACGTCATGTTGCGACAATGCCGATAACGCGGTGTAGCTACTCATTTGCCAAGTGCTGGTCAGCGTGCGGGTGAATTCAAGTGCGGATAATTCAGGTGCTTGAGTGTTGCTCGCATTGACTATGCAAGCATCTGTCATGGTAAGTTCTGCGCTTAACGTTTTATATGAAAACCCTTCGGGATTGGCGTCGCGGTAGTCTGCTAATACGCTTTGTTGTTGCTGAGCATTTTCGGGCATAGCTAATAACCAAGCTAACGCTGAATCATTGGGTTTAGCGGCTGTGCGCACATCCGCCCACGCGCAATAACAACGGCATTTAGCACGCGTTAATGCCACATACGCTAAGCGCACGGCTTCGGCTAATGCATCGTGTTGTGCGTGTGCTAAATGTTGCTCGAAGTGTTCAGAGCCTAAATCGACAATGCCGCCCGTTTCGCGTTGATAAAAAATCAAGTCTTGGTTTTGCGTTAAGCTATTGTCTTGCCATAAGAATGGACAAAATACGATGGGATATTCCAGACCTTTCGCTTTGTGCATGGTGATGATTTGCACGGCTTTAGCATCGCTTTCCAAGCGTAGTAATTGGTTATCGCTGCGGCTTGCGTCGGTCATTTGCTTACGCAACCAATCTAAGGTTTTTTGTATTCCTAAATGCTCATCGAGAGCGGCTTGTTGTACTAATTCTAATAAATGCAATAAATTGGTTAAGCGACGCTCGGCTAATAGGGTTTTCGCTAAATGGGTTTTCACCTGTTGCTGTTGAATAAGCCTATGCATCATGACTAATACGCCTTGCGTCTGCCACAGCTTATGATACTCATTGAAGTGCGCTAGCCATTTAAATTGCGCGGCTTCATCGTTTAACTCTTGATATAAGATTTGACCATCCAAGCCAAACCAATCCAAGCTGAGTGCCTGATTAAACAAGCGGCTATCGCCTGGATGAGCGACGGCGAGTAGTAATCGATATAAATCGACAGCTTCTTGCGTAGCAAATACCGATTGGTTATAGCTTAATACCGATGGCACGCCTGCGGTACGCAATGCCGTTTGATAGTTAACCGCTTGGGCATTCGTTCTGACTAAGATAGCAATATCTTTAGGGTGTACTGTTGTGTCGTCGGGCTTAAACCTGTAGTTACCCGATAGTAAGCTAATGATTTCATGCACAACCGCAGCTTGTATCGTTGCTGTCGCTTTGCCTGCGCTGCAATAGGTTTGTCCTTCCGGCGGTTCGGTATACCACAGTTCTATGGGGGGTAACGGTGTTTCTGCTTGATAAAGCTCGCCCTGCTCGCGCGAGCGGCCGGGCTGTACCGGACTAAAATTAATCGCGTCTATGACAAAAGCGTTAGGCTGTTGAAAGAGTTGATTGACGCCTGAAACTAAGCTTGGATGTGAACGCCAATTAAAGCCTAACGTGTAGCGATGTTTTGCTTGCCGTTGTGCGCTTAAATACGCATAAATATCTGCGCCACGAAATTTATAAATGGCTTGTTTGGGGTCGCCAATCAAATAAACAAAATGCTCGGCTGAGTTAAACGCGGTGGAAAATATATGCCATTGTTTAGCATCGGTATCTTGAAATTCGTCAATTAAGGCCGCGCGAAAGCGTTGCTGCAATACATCGACTAAGTATTGGCTATTATTTTGTTGTAATGCAGCAGCTAGACTGCCAATTAAGTCGTCATAGGTCAACGCGTTTAAGGCTTGTATGTGTTGGCTAAGTTGCTCGCGTAAGGTTTGTAGTAAATTACGCCGTAATTGCAAAGCAACCCTGTGATAACAGGTTAATAAAGCATCAAAAGGCTTAGTTTCTATAGCTAAGCTCGCTAAGAACTCGGCTTTGCGTTGCTCGCCCGACAAGGCTTTAGTGCTTCTAAATTTTTGGCCGTTTAATGCATCCAGCAAACCTGCCCAGCTAAATAACGTCAAGCTGGCGTATGGTATTGTCTCAATGCCACCCGTTAGCCAATGTTCTAAGGCTTGATAATGATAGTCAAAGTTATCGCTGTATCCATTTTTAAATTGTCCGGATGCTAAATAAGGTGTTAGTGCTTTAGCGTTGTTTGGCAAAAGGCTTTGCGCCTGTTCGGCCAAGGTTTTTAGTTCAGCGAGTAACACATCTAAGTCTTGCTGCTCGGGGAGAATAGTGAGCGGGGTATCTAATGCCCAAGCGGCACTAGGAAAACCGGTTAAACTCGCTAGCAGTTCATCCGGCGTCTTATAGTTAGCGGTTAATACCGCTGCCTCCCAAATCGGGCGCTGACTAATCTGTTTGCGCCAAAAATCATCGGTACACAGTTGTTTTAACGCAGAAATATCGCTGATTAACTCAGTAGCAAATAGTTGCCCGCTTTCTAGCGCATGTTCTGTTAGTACGCGTTGACAAAAGCCGTGTATGGTAAAAATGCCTGCTTGATCGATATTGAGTAAGGCCATACTAAGGCGTTGCTGTATGACTACTTTATCGAGTTCTAGGTTTTTCAACCAGGTTGTTAGCGTCGAATCACTGACATAATCGGGATTTGATAATTGCGTTTTTGCTTCAGTTAAACGTTTGCGCACTCTATCTTTAAGCTCTTCGGTAGCCGCTTTGGTAAACGTCACAATTAATAGTTGATCAATTGGAATCGCTTGCTCGACGAGTAGGCGTAATACCAGCATGGTTAGCGCAAAGGTTTTTCCAGTACCTGCGCTGGCTTCGATTAAATTAATCCGGGTATTTAAGGTCGTTGTAGCAGGGTCAAAAAAAAGTCGTTGATGGCACTGAAAACTCTCTCCTGTGATGGATCTGATGCTGTATTCAGTGCGGTATTGTAGAGCATTTGTGGGGATAAGCAGCTCGTATCTATACTCCGCAAGCCTAAGAAATCCAGTTAATTTTGCGATGACCGGGTAAGCATAAATAGTTTGTTTCTCGGCTATTGACAATAATAGGTATATTGGGCTACTAGCTGCGACAATATGCCACATTTTTAATTGCGTAAAGCCTTGCTATCATTAACCTAACTTTTACGGCTTACGAGCCGATAGCTGAAAGTTGCGTTATATCCTTCCTAATACTCTCAGGCGGTTTTTTTAAACCGCCTTTTTTTTGTCTGTTATTCCGCCTTGCTTAAGTGGTTACTGCTTGCGTTTACTTCCATGACGATGGAATAATAAAGCGTTCAGTTTACATTGAGTCATCATCACGTCAATGAAAGAAAAAAATAAAATTTTTGTGCAAGCCATGCCTCATTATATTGAGGCTCAATCAGAGCCGGAAAAACACCGTTATGTTTTTGCGTATACCATTACAATAACGAATCAAGGCGAAATTCCCGCACAACTACTGAGTCGTCATTGGTTAATTACCGATGCTAATGGCAAAGTTCAAGAAGTACGCGGCAGTGGAGTTGTCGGTGAGCAGCCTTATTTAAAACCTGGCGAAAGCTTTCGTTATACTAGCGGTGCCATGATAGAAACACCGGTAGGAACCATGCAAGGCGATTATTCAATGCGTTCCGATGAGGGTGATGAGTTTTTAGCCGATATTCCCAAATTTACTTTATCGATTCCAAGAGTATTACACTAAGGCTATGTCCATATACGCAATCGGTGATGTCCAAGGCTGTTATGACGAATTGCTAAGGCTATTAGAGCTTATTGCTTTTAACGAGCATGATGACCAGCTCTGGTTTGCCGGTGATTTAGTTAATCGTGGCCCTAAATCACTCGATACGTTACGTTTTGTTAAATCATTAGGTAATGCTGCGATAACCGTCTTAGGCAATCACGATATGCATTTATTAGCCGCATCGTGTACACAAAAAAATTGCTCAAAAAAAAGATGCGTTATCGCAAGTTTTAGAGGCCCCCGATAGAGATGAGTTGATTCATTGGTTAAGACATCAGCCTTTGTTTCACTTTAATGAGCAATTTTGCTTATTACATGCCGGGTTACCGCCACAATGGGATTTTAAAAAAACCCAGAAAATGGCGTTATTAGCCGAAGAGACGTTAAGAAGTGCAGATTACGCCATATTTTTAAAACAAATGTATGGTAATAAGCCCAATCTTTGGTCTTCTAATTTAAAGGGAATGGCTAGGCTACGCTTTATTATCAACTGCTTTACGCGTATGCGCTATTGCGACAGCTATGGGCGATTAGATTTTGTTAATAGCGGTCCAATTGGCACACAACCTAAAGACTTAATGCCGTGGTTTGATGTGCCGAATCGAAAAAGCGCCGATATGCGCATTGTCTGTGGTCATTGGTCAACCTTAGGTTATTACGAAGCGAATAATTGTTATTTAATCGATACGGGTTGTTTATGGGGCGGTCAGTTAACCGCATTAAAACTAGGCGATACGGTGCAACGTTTTAGCATCGATTGCCCAGGTGCGAAGAAGCCGACTAAAACCTATGGACTTGCTGGGGACAGTGCAGAAACCAAAGCAGCCAAGAAAAAGCTACGTTCTGCCGCTTAGCGCATTAAGCTGGGTAATTGCAGATAAGGGCGTGGTTTGCCAATGAGTAATAGCCCAGGTCAGAATCTCGTTAACCGTAGCTAAGCTTAATTTTTTAGGCGGTTGCTGTTTAAGCAAAATCAATAAGTCATACAACGTTTGCGCAGGATTATGGGTATCCACTGCGGCAGCATAGCTTTGCTTGCTCAACTTTTGTCCGTTTGCATCGACAATGACCGGAACATGCATATAACGCGGCGTCGCTAAACCAAGCAGTTGTTGTAAATAGAGCTGCTTAGGTGTTTCTAGCAATAAATCACAACCTCTTACGACTTGATTCACCCCCGCTAACGCATCATCAATCACGACAGCAAATTGGTAAGCGAAAATATTATCTTTGCGCTTTAAAATGAAGTCACCGTGTTGTGCCCTTATGTCGTGGGCAATAACGCCTTGCAACGCATCGGTAAAGCAAATGACTTGCGGGTTAGTTTTAATGCGTATCGCGTGGGCTTCGCTAGCTAAAATGGTTTGTGCGCGACAAGTCCCAGGATAAATCGCGCTATTTAACGTTTTGCGACTACAGCGACAGCGATAAACCTGTTCATTATTGGCTAATTGGCTTAGATAATCATGGTAATCTGGCAAGTGCTGACTTTGATAGACAACGTTTAAATCCCAGTGTAAGCCGAACGTGTCTAAGGTGGTTAATATGGCGTCAACAGCACCCGGCTGATTTCTTGGCGTATCAAGATCATCAAAGCGCAATAACCATAAACCTTGTTGAGAACGAGCTTCTAAAAATCCCGCTAATGCGGTTAGTAAGGAGCCTAAATGTAATGGGCCGGTGGGAGATGGGGCAAACCGGCCTATAACACGGGATTCCGGCATGAACTCGGTCGGTGATTTAAAGCAGGGGGTTAGCCCATTTGTTTCTCACGGATTTCATCTAAGGTTTTGCAATCAATACACAAGGTTGCGGTCGGTCTTGCTTCTAAACGGCGGATACCAATTTCAATGCCGCAAGACTCGCAAAAACCATAATCACCTGATTCAATCTCTTTTAACGCTTCGTCAATTTTTTTAATCAATCGGCGCTCACGGTCGCGTGTTCTTAATTCTAAACTGAATTCCGATTCTTGCGTCGCCCTATCATTAGGGTCTGGGAAGTTGGCTGCGTCATTTTGCATATGGTGCACCGTACGATCCACTTCGTGCATTAATTCGGCTTTCCAGTTTTTTAGAATGTTCTCAAAATGCTTTAATTGTGGTTCACACATATATTCTTCACCGTCTACTTCAACATACGGCTCAAACGCAAAAGGTGATGCCACGGTTCTAGAACTATCGGCCATCCATTAACTCCAACACATAGTTTATAAACCGCGCATTTTTAGCAGAATACGAACCCTTAAGCAAGAATTATTGGTATGATTTAGGCTTTTTATGGATCTTTAATGATGCAGCTAAAATCTGCCACGCGCACCGAATTGATTAGCCCCTTTTATGTTATGGCAGTGCTGAATAGAGCTAAGCAATTACAAGCACAAGGCCGAGATATTATCCATTTAGAAATCGGCGAGCCCGACTTTCCAACATCAGACAGCATTATCCAAGCCGGCATTCGTCAACTTAAATCCGGCCAAATTAAATACACACCTGCGGCAGGCTTACCCGAGCTACGCCAACAGATTGCCGAGTTTTATTGGCAGCGTTACCAAGTCCGCATAAATCCTCAACGCATTTTTATTACCCCTGGCGCGTCGGGTGCGCTATTACTCGCTCTGAGTGCAAGTTTAAATCCTGGTGATGAATTATTGTTAGCTGACCCCGGTTATCCGTGTAATAGCAATTTTGCGCATTTGTTAGCGGTTAAGCCAAAATTAATTCCGGTTACAACATCAAGCGCTTATCAATTGACGGCACAGGCTATTCAGGCAGCATGGACCGCACAAAGCAAAGGCGTATTAATTGCTTCCCCCTCAAATCCAACCGGCACGATTATTTCATCAGAGCAATTAACCGCCTGTATAAACACGACACAGGCTCTCAACGGGGTATTTTTTTCCGATGAAATTTATCATGGCTTAAGCTATGGCGAAGACTGCGTGAGTGCGTTGCAAATCAGCGATGACGTGTTTGTTATTAACAGTTTTTCTAAATACTTTGGTATGACCGGTTGGCGTATAGGCTGGTTAATCGTCCCTGAGGCAGCTATCGAAGCCGTTGAAAAATTAACGCAAAATATTTTTATTGCAACAGCTACTAACTCGCAGTATGCCGCTTTAGCCGCGTTCTTACCTGAAACACTTGCAGAACTTGAGTTAAGACGCTCTGAATTACAAACAAGACGCGATTATCTTTATAACGCTTTAATCGAATTAGGCTTTGACATTCCGATAAAACCTAATGGTGCCTTCTACATCTACGCCAATGCGTCCCGGTTTACCGATGATAGTATGCAATTTGCGCTAGATTTGTTAGAACAGCAAGGCGTTGCGATTACACCTGGCAAAGATTTTGGTCAATATAAAGCCGAGCAACACTTACGTTTTGCCTATACGACATCTATCGCTAGAATGTCTGATGCAATACAGCGAATTCACACTTTTATTAAGCAAGGATAACCATGGCTATTAAACAACTTTCCGCGCAAGACCTACATGCCAAGCTCACCAATAATGAACCCGTGTTTTTACTCGATGTTAGAGAACCGCCCGAATTTGATTATGCTCACATTGAGGGTAGTGTTTTAATTCCTCTGAACCAAGTCCCTAAACGGTTAAATGAAATTGCTACAGATGCAGCGATTGTTGTTATTTGTCACCACGGTATGCGTAGTCAACAAGCCGCAGATTATCTTGCTCATGTAGGCTATAAAAATGTCGCGAACTTACAAGGCGGTATTGATATGTGGTCGCGTACTGTGGATGATTCCGTGCGGCGTTATTAATCGGCGCACTCTTAACTACTGAGGCCAATACCATGAAACAACAGCGTTTATTCAGAGCTATGTCACTAGGATTCTTACTCGTTGTTGGTTCAACGGTATTCGCTAAGGAAACGACCATTAATGCTTGCAAGCTGTCAGAATTAACCGAGGTTTTACCGTTTATTCTCGGTAAAGATGCATTAGGTGCACACGAGTGTTTAATTCGTTATCAACATAAGAATTTTTCTAAGACCGATATTAAAACCTTAGAAAAACATCATACAAACAGGTGTTAGTGCTTGGCGACAACAAGAATTCGATAACCGCGCTTGCGTACAATGTCATGGTCCTGACATGATTGAATTTGCGTATTTAGATTTCGGCGTAGAAAATTTTTTCTACGTCGTTCTATTCGTCATGTCACGCCTGAAACCACAGAAAAAATGCTAGATGCGGTGTTTGCGATGCGGAAAAAATACCGTATTCGTCCTAAAGACCCTTTTAGCTATCGTGTTTTTCAGCCAGGTGGTTTTGTCTTAGGTGATACTCAGCAATCTTCACATAGCCGCGATTATTTATTTGGCCAATACCTAGCGCAACACGGTTTAAGCTTGGCATCCTCTCGTTTAAGTTTTAATGCCAAAAAGCCACAAAACTCAATTGCCGCCGCAAAAATCATGCAACAGCAATTAAAACAATTGGATTTAGCTGAGTTGCCGATAGGTATTCCGTTTCCACTCTGGTCTTCTGATAAGTTTCATGGTGCTGCGTTTTAACACGTTAAATGCTTGGATTCCTAGAGTGGAGCATGGTTTTGCGTTCAGCCCGGCGCTTACCGCTTTACATGACAACTACCTAAACCATAGCAGCGATGTCAATTTGTCGCTATTACTGCAAGGCATAGACATCTATCAAAACCTGCCTGACGATAAATTTTTCTCTGATGGCAGAGGTAGAAATTTCATTCGCGCTCAGTATTTATCAATGCAGTTAGGTAGTCATTTCATGCGTATGGACGTATTGCGTCACGCGCCCGCTGCGATTAAAGCCGCAGAATATACGCCCGCTAAAATGAAGCCTCTCGATAAGCTCGCATTAAACCCGTTTCCATTTTTTAACGGTCCTTGGGATTTTGCCGCGCATTTTCGTGACAATGATTTAGCAAGCAACATGGTCGTCGAGCAACAGCCGTTTCCCATCGAAACGGTTAGCCGTTTTTTGTAACCGTTCAATCTAGCCACGTTGTTTTCTAAAAGACATTCTGATCCTTAACTGTCTCGGAATTTGCCGTTGCAAAAGGCAGCAACTCATCGATACGACTGTTGGGCCAAGTCGGTAATTTTTCCAAAGTATCCTTGAGCCATTCGGTAGGATTTAAGCCATTGAGTTTAG